>JAJZZR010000430.1 GCA_021797465.1 Pseudomonadota bacterium
GATCCGTTCGTCGACCCGCGCGAGGCTCCGCGGCTAAGGCCAAACCGCAGAGGTGAGCAGGGGCCCGGCGCACCGCGCGCGGACCGAGAGCGTTTGCAGGAGTTTCTCCGTCAGGCCTCGAGCGCGGGTCACGACGCGTCGCCATTGCTCGTGTGTGCGTCGAACCACTGCCGCACGGGATCGACTCCGTGCTGGACGTCGTGCACGGTGAGCGGAATCCACACGTCGGGTTTCACCAGGGCGTTCGCGGGCATTCCCGGCCAGCTGAAGATGTCCGTCGGCACCTGGAAGGGCACGCCGGACGCTGGGTGCGCGAACCACTTGACGTTGCCGCCGCCCGTCAGCACCTCCCCGCAGGGCAGACCCACGATGGTACCGAGGTGGTTAAACTTGACGTCCGCGGCGAAATTCATTGCCGAACTGAACGTTCCTGGGCCAGTCACGACGAAAAAGCGGCCTTTGAATGAGCAGGCGCACGCTTTTTGATGATGGTGTGGGCACGGTTTTTGAGGTGGTTCCCGAGTCTGGTTCCCGCGCACTCTCTAGAGTGAACGGGAACCGGAACTGGGGACCGACGGGTTGAAGGACAGGAGGCGTTTTCAGGCGGTGATGGCCAGACGATAGCCTTCGGGTGAGCGCACGAGACGACCGGAGCGGGCGAGTTCGTCGAGTTGCGCATAGAAGGTTGCCTTGCGGACGGAGCACAGGGCGCGCAGTTCGGAGGCGGGGACGGGGCGGTCGGCGTGGCTGAGGGCGTACAGGATTCGTTCGTTGACGGAGCTGGGCGGTGGGATCTGGGAGGCCGAGTCGGCCGCGGTGCGTAGTTCCAAGGCCAGGGACTCCCCGCGTTGGGCGAGCTCGAGATGGATCGGCGGCATGGAAGGGGCGGCGCGATGCTCCACCGTCAGAGTGAGTTCGTTTCCGAAGCGACGGAGGTAGAGGTTGGAGTCGCCCCAGGCGTGGAACTCGGAGGAGCCGCGCAGCGCCTGACCGGCCCGGATCCGCGCGCCGCCTTTTTTGGCGTGGTGAACTACGAGCACGGCGAGATGATGACATCGCTGCAGCTCGCGCAGGTAGGCAAGCAGGGGCGCCACTTCGCCGCTGGCGTTTTCATCGATGCGATGCAGGCGTACGAAGGGATCCAGCACCAGCAGGCGTGGCTTGAGCTGCTCGACCGTGTGCGCGAGCCGGCTCCGATCGGCCGGCAGATCCAGTCGGACGGTGGGCGCAGTGATGACCTGAACGTCTAGTTCCTGCAGGGTGAGCCCTGCGGCGGCACAGATACCTTCGAGCCGTCGGCGCACGATATGCAGGGCGTCTTCGGCGGCATACAGCAGCACGCGCCCGGCCTGCGGCACGGGGAAGTGACGCAAGCAGGGGGTGCCGGAGGCGACCGCCACGGCCAGGTCGAGAGCGAGGAAGGATTTGCAGCACTTGGGTTCCGCGCCGATAACACCAACGGCTTCTTCCAACCACAGACCCGTCACGAGCCAGCGCTGTGCCTCCGAGCGCACCGGCAGCTGATGGACCGGTTGTACGGGCAAGGTCGTGTCTGGGGTTGCGCTCATCGGCGTGCAGCGACGGCCTGTCGCGGCGTGACTTTGATCTGACTTGGCGCCGGTGGATTGAAGGCCTCGAAGAACAACTTCTCATCGAGCTGTGGGAGTTCGCGCTGTGCGGCCAGATCCAAGAGCTCCCCCGCCAGGTTCATCAAGGCGCGCAGGTTCCCTTGTGCGTGATCGCATAAGGTGGCGATCAGCTCCGGGGTCATCAGTTTCGGGGCTCCGGCACAGCGCAGGGCGTGCAGCAGACACTCCCGCAGCTCCTCCGGGGTGGCACGGTCCAGGGTCAGTTTCACGCGCATACGCGAGCTCAAAGGGGCGAGATCCTCGCTCCTGAAGCGCTCGAGTAAGCGCTGGTCGCCGGCGAGCACGACGGTGAGCAACAGATGCGAGTCGAGGCGCGCGGAGGACAGCAGTCGCAACTCCGACAACACTACCTGTTTGGTCTCCTGCGCCTCATCGACCAGCAGTACCGGGCGGCTCGCGGAGGCATCGATGTGCCCCTGCCAGCGCTCTCTGAGGACCTTCGCTCCGCTCCAGCGGTTATGCGGCTGCAGCTCGACGCCGAACAGATCCCCCATCTCGCGGTAGAAGTCTCCGATGCTGGCTTGAGGGCGCGAGAGTACCCCGACCTGCACGTCGCGCAGCCGGGAAAGCCGCTCGGCCGTCACTCGCAGCGTGGCAGACTTGCCCCCGCCGGGTGGGCCGCAAACGAGCGCGAACCCCCCATCACCGACGAGCTGTTCGAGTCGCCAACAGAAGGAGTCCAGGCGGGGGCTCACGTACAGCGCTTCCACGGGTACGCCGCAGGAGAAAGGATTCCACTTGATGCCGTAGAGGGCCATGAGTCTTTTGTCCATGTCGTCTCGCTTTCAGGTTTCGGGCTTCTCGGGGCTGTCGTCCATGGGAAGATACGGCGGCGGCAGTCCTGTGGCCGCCTGCTGGGAGAGGAGCTTCGAGAGCAGCGGCGCCAGCTGCGCCGTAGCCTGCAAAGGCTTTACCGGGCTCGCCCCTGGGGGCCCTGCCACCGGCTCGAGCGGCCGGCGCGCGCCGCGGGCGTTGGCGAGCTTGTCCTGCGGAAAGAGTCGACACAAAACCTCTCCGGTGCGCTCATCGGCCAGGTATACGTGGGTGAGATCCCAGTGGGCATAGCGGATCGGTAGCTGCCGCAGATGTCGATAGGGGTTCGGGACCTCAAAGCGGCGGCCAGCGAGCACCACCGTGCCATCGCTCATGCGCTGGATGCGCCGCTCGGTGCGGGTAAAGGCGAGCCGCAGGGTGGCGCTGTCTGGACAGGGCCGCGACACATCCCGCCCCGCCAGGTACCGATCCAGCGGCTTCTGGCCGGTTTCCGAGTGCGGGAAGCGGTTGTAGTGATATTCTGCCCACGCCTGAGTGGCTTCGTTCAGCGCCTCGAGCGTCAGATCACGGACGTTCTCGAGCATGGCCAACAGCTGCCCTTCAACACTGTTCCAAAGCACCTCGATTTTTCCATTCATATACGCGGAGTAAGCCATGGTGTTGGCATCGACCAGGCCGAGTCGGGTCAGCCCTTCCCCGATTTCCGTCGCGATCATCGCCTTGCCATTGTCGTGATAGCCACTGGCCGGGAGCCCGCGTTTCATGAACGCCTGACCGAGGGCATGCGCCAGGATCTGCGAGCGCTCCGCGCCCAGATACCACTGCAGATGACAGACAAGCCGCGAGCGATCGTCGAGGATCCCGATGAGGATCGGGGTCTCGTACTCACCGCGCGGGGTGAGGACCTGTATCGATGTCTTGTGCCCATCCCAGTGCCACAGTTGATTCACGTATTCGACTTCATAACTGCGCACTTCAAATTGCATCACGTGTTTCTCGGCGCGCTCAGTGCCTTCGGTTCTGCGTGCACTCACGCGCCGGATCTTGCGTAGCCCATGGGCCTTGAAGAACCGCCGGACCGTGGAGTAGCACGGGACCGGACCGAGCTCCGGGCGCATCTCGGCCATGGCCTTCAAATTCAGGTAATGCAGCTGCACCGACCAGCTCGCGTGTGAGGCGTACTGCTCGCGTAACAGAAGCTGCACGGCGGCGCTTACGGACTGCTGGAACCCCAAGTCCTTGCGCACCTTACGGCGCAGCACGCCGAAGGGATCCCGTGGGGTTCGCCGCGCCTGGTACAGCCATCGCTCGATCGTGGAGAGCCCAAAGCGCACCGGCGCACCCGTCACCGGGTGCAGCCACGTCCGCTGCGCGAGCTCGCGCAACGCCGCGCGCAGAGCGCCCTTCTCCGGTGGCGCTGCCAACAGCTGACCGATCACGCTGAACCTCAAGCGGGCCCAGCGCTCGTGGATTGAGGGCTTCTCGGACTCGCTCACGCCAAAACTCTCCGTCCAGTTCCCTGACGTGAACGATAGAACAACCCCAAACGGCCGATCCGACCAAACTCTGCGGACCGGCGCCGTCCCTTATCGTGCGTGCGCGATTACGGCGTTTTCGCCCCCCGTTTCCCACCGCTCAGCGGCCCGAGAAAACGCAACAGCGCCAACAGCCGCTCCTCAGCCCCACCGCTCAACCGCTCCAGCCACGAAAGCGGCAGTGCACCGGTGTCCACCGGCGATCGGAACCCTCCACAGGCCTCGCGCCACAGGGGCAGCTGCGGCAGCAGCTCCTGCCACCACTGCTGCCAGCGCAGCACCGTCTGGCGGCTGACCCCCACCAGCTCCTTCAGCCGTTGCATCCGCGCCGGCGTCATGCCGCAGCGCATCGCCGTGATCACCGTCACGATCACCGCCAGATACACCTTCGGGCCAAGGAAGATCAGCGAGGCGGGCGTAGTGCGCACGCGGCACCCTTCCTTCGCGCAGCAAAAGGACTGCCGCCAGCACTCACACCCGCTCAACCCCACCGGCAGGCCCCGGGGTTTGCGCGGGTAGCGCGCCGAGTGCAGCTTCCCGTCGCATCCGGACTTTGTGCATCCCTGCGTTTTGACCTCCGCGGCGGTCTTCTCATCCAGCTCCTGCAGCATCCGGTGGAATCGAGCGTCATTCAGCAAAGAG
>JAJZZR010000081.1 GCA_021797465.1 Pseudomonadota bacterium
GGGTGTCATTTGGTCCACAGGTCACCACCTGTTGACGCGAGCGCTGCAGAAATTCGCCAATTCTCATCTCTATGCTCCTCTCGCGGCATCGTTATTCCCGGTCGCCGCTGCGACGATCCTTGCCTCCGTCCCGAACCCGTGCTCGGGGTCGAACCGGTGTAAATGATAGACCGGATGGTCGCGCATCCGAGCCGGATAATCGCCCTTGCGCAAGCCGGTCGCCGTGCAGGGCGTCACCATCGCGGAAATCTCTCCGATGCGGCCACCGGTCGAGCGGTGGACGTGACCGCAGAACACGGCGGTCACGCGTCCCGAGTGGCGCAGGGCCCGCTGGAGCCGCGCCATGCCCTCGGGCGTCACGAAATTCAGCGGATCGGGCCCCACGCCGACCACGAACGGCGGATGATGCATGAACGCCGCGATGGGCTTGGTGCGCTCGGCGTCGATCAAATCGACCAGACGCTGGACCCGCTCGGGGCAGAAATCGCCCTTGTTGCTGTCCGAAGTCACGGTGTCCACCGCGATCAGCCTGACCGGGAAGTCATCTACGGCATAGGTGAGGAACCCGGTTTGCGCGGCGCGGCAAGCCCATGGCGAGAACGCCCGGCGCAGGTTTTCCCGGTCGTCCCGGTTTCCGGGGGCGACGTACACCGGTACATGCGCCTGGCGCAGCAAGGCGGCCGCCAACTCGTAATCCTCGCGCCGTCCGCCGTGGGTGACGTCGCCAGTGTGAATGATCGCATCGGGGGCGGGATTGAGGGCGTTGATATCGGCAATCGTGCGCGCAAGATCGGCGGCTCTCTGTTCGGCGTCGGGTACGCTGCGGGCGATGTGGGTATCGGATATTTGCGCGATGATCATGTTCCGGAAGCAGTCTGCGCCAAGCGCGCGTCAGCGTAATACTCTCTGAGGATCGCCGCCACCTCCGGCCGGCTGAACTCGGGCGGGACGTCTATCCCGGTGGAGAGCATCTCGCGCAGGCGCGTGCCGGAAATCGCGATATGGTGCTGCGAATCGTGCGGGCAGGTCCGCGAAGTCGCCATACCCGCGCATTTCCTGCAATAAAATGTGATATCGAGCTTCAGTGGGGCCGTTTCAAGGGCGCCGTCCCACAATTGATCGAAGATGCGCTGGGCATCGAAGGGGCCGTAGTAATCGCCGACGCCGGCATGATCGCGGCCGACGATGAGGTGCGAGCACCCGAAGTTCTGCCGGATGAGGGCGTGCAGCAACGCCTCGCGCGGGCCCGCATAGCGCATCTCGATGGGATAGCCCGCTTGAATGACGGTTCCTGCCTGGAAGTAGTTGTCGACCATCGCCCGCACCGCGCGCGTGCGCACCTCGGCCGGGATGTCGCCTGGCTTCAGCTCCCCGAGTACCTGATGAATGAATACGCCATCCAGCACCTCGATGGCGATTTTGGCGAGGTATTCGTGACTGCGGTGCATCGGGTTGCGGGTCTGGAAAGCGGCCACGCGGGACCAGCCTTTCTCAAGGAACAGGGCACGGGATTCCGCGGGGCGGATGTACAGCTGCGGATAGCGATCCGGGTAGCTCCCTTCGCTCAGCGCCAGCACTCGCCCCGCAAGATTGACCCCGCCCTGCTGCATAAGTTTCACAACGCCCGGGTGCCGGGTGTCTCGCGTGCGGTAGACATGGTCGGCCTCGAATCCCTTATCGATCGTGTATTTCTCGTCGACCTTCAGGATCGCCAGGATCTCGCCGCTGCGTCCATCGGTCAGCGCCACGTCCTCGCCCTCGTGGATACGATCCGCCAGCTCGGCAGGCACGGGCAGCGTGATCGGAACAGGCCAGAACAGGCCGCTGGTCAGCCTCATGTCCGCGCACGATCCGCGCCAGTCGTCGTGCCCCATGAAGCCCTCCAGAGGCGTGTACGCCCCCATGGCCAGCATGAGCACGTCGGAGACCGAGCGGGAGTCGAGCGGGATCGCGCGCAAGCCCTCGGCGCGGCTGAGCGCCTCGGTCCGTTCGCGCGGCGGCAGCAGCAACGGCCGGACCGAAGCCGAGCCGTGCGGGGATACGAGTTGCGACATGGCCGTTGGCGCGCGCGGCGCTGCTCAGTCGATGATGTGATACACGGGGGCTTTCTCCATCTCCCACTGGCCCGAGTGCCGGTCATAGCGCGACAGGGTGAAGCAATGCCAGTCCTTGTCATCGAGGCGCGGATGATCGGCGCGGTAGTAGTAGCCGGGCCAGCGCGTCTCCTGGCGAAACAGCGTGTGCTGGGTCACGCATTCCGAGGCGAGGACCCGGTGATGCAGCTCCCACGCGCGCTGCAGCTGGTGCAGGTCTTCGGCCCCGAGCTGGGCCAGATCCTCCTTCAGCATGGCTAGCAGCTCGAGTCCGCGGGTCAACAGGGGTTGATTGGTCGTGTAGTGAGCGCTGATGCCCCCCACGTACTCGTCCATGATCTTCTCCAAGCGCTGCAGCCCGTGCATCGGCAACAGATAGCTCGGCGAGACCGTTCCGGCCACGATCTCATTGCGGCCGACCCGATAGTTCTCCAGGGGCGCGTAGATGATTTTCTCGAGCTCGGCGTATTCCGCCTCGCTGACCGCGGGCGAGTCCCGGCCCAGGTCCGTGATATAGCGCACCGCCGCCTTGGCGGCGATCCGGCCCTCGGTGAAGGAGCCGGAGGAGAACTTGTGGGCCGTGCCGCCGATGGTGTCGCCGGCGCCGAACAGTCCCTCGACGGTCATCATCCGGTTGTAGCCCCATTGGTAGTCCGCAGGCGCGTAATCTTCCGGCCCGCTCGCCCAGGCGCCCGAGCAGGTCGCATGCGATCCCATGACGTACGGCTCCGACGTGGTGAGCTCCGGGTTGATCTCCTTGGGATCGATATTCTGGGACGCCCACACAACGGCCTGGCCGATGGTCATGCCGAGGAAGTTTTCCCAGCCGACGGTCTCCTTGTGCGGATCCTTGAAGGCCTCGGTGGTCACCATGCGGATCGGCCCGCGGCCGGCCTTGACCTCCTCGAGCAATGCATGATTGCGCAGGCAGGTCGGCACCGGATGGTGATTGACGTAGTCGCCGACCATCTGCTCGATCGAGTCGCGCCAGAACGCCTCGTAGTCCTGCCCATAGGCGTTTTGTGTATACGTCTTCAGATGCAGGAAGTAGGCCCCCACCGGGCCATAGCCGTCCTTGAAGCGCGTCAGGACGATGCGGTTCTCCATCTGTGTCATCTTCGCGCCCGCCAGGATCGGCAGGGCGTAGGCGGAAGCACTGCTCCAGGGCGCGTACCAGGTTCGGCCCATGCCTTCGCCGGCGGCCCGTGGTTTGAAGATGTGCGATGCGCCGCCGGCGGCGACGATGACCGCCTTCGCGTGGAAGACGTAGAAATCACCCGTGCGCACGTTGAAGCCGACCGCGCCCGCGACCCGTTTGGGGCGCTTGCTGTCCATGAGCAGGTGCGTCACCATGATACGGTTGTACACGTCGCTGGCGGCCTTGCGCGCGGCCTCGGCGACGATCGGCTTGTAGCTCTCGCCGTGGATCATGATCTGCCATTTGCCTTCGCGCTGGTATCGGCCGGTCTTGGGGTCCTTCATGATCGGCAGACCCCACTCCTCGAACTTGTGCACCGTGGCGTCGACGTGGCGCGCGATGTCGTAGCCGAGATCCTCCCGGACCAGCCCCATGAGGTCGTTGCGCGCGTAGCGCACGTGATCCTCGGGCTGGTTCTCGTTCCAGTGCATGCCCATGTAGCAGTTGATCGCGTACAGGCCCTGGGCCACCGCGCCGCTGCGCTCGATGTTGGCTTTCTCGACGCAGACGATCTTCAGGTCCCGACCCCAGTATCGGGATTCGTAAGTGGCGCCGCACCCGGCCATGCCACCGCCAATGACGAGGATATCCGCGTCGACGTGAACGGTTTTGCGGCTCATGACACCAACCCTTTCTTGAAACGACTGCGCGCGAGCGTGGGCAATACTTCGACCTTGAGCGCCTCGGGCTCATGGGCCAGTTCCTGAGAGTTCAGCGCCGCCGCGGCCGGCGGCATGTAATCGGACGGGCCCTTGATCGATCCCCAGGGCGTGGTCCTGATGGGGGAGACGAAGTTCTTCTCCCGGCCGTCCCGAAACTTGATGCGCCATGACACTGTGCCCTTCTGGTCCTCGCGCAGCACGCGCACGCTGTGGCCCAGGGGGGCGAAATCGGCGTAACCACGGCAGTCGATGGCCTGCTGCGGGCATGCCTTCACGCACGAGTAGCATTCCCAGCACATGTTGGGCTCGGCGTTGTATGCGCGCCGGTACGTGGGATCGATGTGCATGATGTCGGACGGGCAGATGTCTACGCAGTATCCGCAGCCGTCGCAGTTCGTCATGTAGACAAACGTGGGCATGAGGGATGCTCCTCAGTAGTTGCGTGGCGGGCGGATGGCGCTGCCGAGGTTCGCGGGCCGGTCCGCCGGAGCGGGCAGGTTGCGGCGATAGCCGTTCGCGTGCTCGATGCGCCGTTGAAACGCCGCGGCTGGCTTGTAGAACATGTGGGCGAACTTCGACCACGGAACGGTGCCGAACAGGATGGTGGTGCCAAGCAGGTAGAGGCCGAAGAAGAC
>JAJZZR010000527.1 GCA_021797465.1 Pseudomonadota bacterium
CCCTGGACCATGATCCAAGGCGTAGGCTGCGCATTGGGACATTCACTGGGAGTACACCATGACATCCCTCGGCATTGGAACGCTCGCCAAGCGGGCGGGTGTGCGCATCGACACTGTGCGCTATTACGAGAGAAGCGGCCTGCTGGTTCCCGAGAGTCGGCTCGAATCCGGCTACCGCCGCTACAGCGAAGCCGAGCTGACGCCGCTGCGCTTCATTCGGCGCGCGCAGGTGCTAGGCTTCTCCCTCAAGGAGATCGGCGAGCTGCTGGCGCTCTCCAAGGCGCGCAACGTTGCGCGAGTCAAGCACGCCGCCGAGTTGAAACTCGCCGACGTCGAGAAGCGTATCGCCTCCCTGGTGCGGATGCGGGACGCTCTTTCCACTTTGGTCAACACCTGCTCCGGGCACGGCGACCCCGCCGACTGCCCGATCCTCAAAGCACTGGGAGGCGAGGACTGGAATGAACACTGATCACACACACTCGCATGAGACGGAGTCTGCGCAACACCGGCCTGAGCCAAGCGGCCCGATGGACGAGACGCTCGCAGGGGTACCGAAGGACCCCGTCTGTGGTATGACGGTCTCACCCGGCTCGGCTCATCGAATGGAGTACGGCGGACTCACCTATCTCTTTTGCTCGAGCGGCTGCCGGGAGAAGTTTCGGGCACACCCCGATCAGTACGTGCCAGGGCACCGCGAAACAGTGGCTGCTCGTTCCGCGCCCTCTGCGGAATCCGCCGGAAAGCCCACTGCACACGCGCGCGAAACGCACCCGGATGACGCTGCTGGTTCGTGTGCCGTGCTCGCGCCACCGGCAGACACGGTCTACACCTGCCCCATGCACCCGGAGATCCGCCGCAGCGAACCCGGCAGTTGTCCGATTTGCGGCATGGCGCTCGAGCCCGTACAGCCGGCCGCCCAAGCCGAGTCGAGCCCGGAGCTGCGCGACATGACGCGGCGCTTCTGGGTGGGCGCCGCCCTCGCCGTCCCGCTGCTGTTTCTCGACATGGGCGCGCACTTCCGGGCGCTGAATCTGCATCACTACGTGTCGCCGCTCGCGTCAGAGTGGATTCAATTCGTGCTCGGGACACCGGTGGTACTGTGGGCCGGCTGGCCGTTGCTTCAGCGCGGCTGGGACTCGGTACGCCGCCGCTCGCTCAACATGTTCAGCCTCATCGGGCTCGGTGTCAGCGCGTCCTATCTCTACAGCCTCGTCGCGATGTTTATCCCGGGCGCATTTCCGGCAGCCTTGCGCGGCGTGGGCGGCCTCATCCCGGTGTATTTCGAGGCAGCCGCTGTCATCACGGTACTCGTGCTGCTCGGACAGGTGCTCGAGCTTCGGGCACGTGCGGCGACCGGCGGGGCGATCCGCGCACTCCTTAATCTCGCCCCCAAGACTGCGCGACGCATCCGCGCCGACGGGAACGATGAAGAAGTCCCTCTCGAGACAGTCCAGCTCGGAGACCGGCTGCGCGTGCGCCCGGGCGAAGCGGTTCCGGTCGACGGCTCGGTGATCGAAGGTGCGAGCGCGGTCGATGAATCCATGGTGACCGGCGAGTCCATCCCCGTCGCGAAGGAGCCAAGTGCGAAGGTCATCGGCGGCACCATCAACGGTACGGGCGCGCTCGTCATGCGGGCCGAGCACGTCGGATCGGACACCACGCTCGCGCGCATCGTACGGATGGTCGCCGAAGCGCAGCGCAGCCGCGCACCGATCCAGCGGCTCGCCGATCTGGTCTCGAGCTGGTTCGCCCCTGCCGTGATCGTCGCTGCCGTCGCGGCGTTCGTCATCTGGATGCTGATCGGTCCGCCGCCGCAGCTCGCCTACGCTCTCGTGGCAGCCGTCTCAGTGCTCATCATCGCCTGTCCCTGTGCGCTCGGACTGGCGACGCCGATGTCGATCATGGTCGGAGTCGGCAAAGGCGCGACGGCGGGCGTCCTGATCAAGAATGCCGAAGCGCTCGAGCGCTTCGAGAAGATCGACACGCTCGTAGTGGACAAGACCGGGACCCTGACTGAAGGCAAACCGCGGGTGACGGCCGTGCTGCCCGTTTCGGACTTCGATGAGGCGACCCTGCTGTCTCTTGCCGCGAGCCTCGAACGCTCGAGCGAGCATCCGCTTGCGGCGGCCATCGTCACCGCGGCACACGAGGGGCATTTGATCCTCGAAAAGGTCGCGGACTTCCGTTCCGTGACCGGGAAGGGGGTGACCGGCACGGTGGCCGGTCGCTCGGTGGCCGTGGGCAATGCCGCTCTCCTGCAACAGCTTGAGATCCCGACGGTCGAGCTCGAGCCGCGGGCAGAAAACCTGCGCCATGAAGGGGCCACATCGATGTTCGTGGCGATCGACGGACGCGCTGCCGGAATCATTGCCGTCGCCGACCCGATCAAAGCCAGCACGGCCGCGGCCCTCGAGAGCCTCAGGAATGACGGCATTCGTATCGTGATGGTCACAGGCGATCATCGGGCTACCGCAGAGGCAGTTGCGCGCAAGCTCGGTATTACTGACATCGAGGCGGAGGTGCTACCCGACCACAAGAACGCCATCGTGCGCCGTCTGCGCAGCGAGGGACGCATCGTGGCGATGGCGGGCGATGGTGTAAACGATGCCCCGGCGCTCGCTGAGGCGGAGGTCGGAATCGCCATGGGCACCGGGACCGATGTCGCAATGCAGAGCGCGGGGGTGACGCTCGTCAAGGGCGATCTTGCCGGCATTGTGCGCGCCCGCGCGTTGAGCCGCGCGACCATGCGCAACATCCGTGAAAATCTCTTCCTCGCCTTTATCTACAACTCGGTCGGCATTCCGATCGCCGCTGGGGCGCTTTATCCCGTGTTCGGCCTGCTGCTGAGCCCGATGATCGCCGCGGCAGCGATGAGCCTGAGCTCGGTCTCGGTAATAGGTAACGCGCTTCGATTGCGATTCGTTCGCCTCTAACGTCTGAACTGATGGTCGTGCTCGCCAATTCGGATCGCGTCACAGTTTGATTCGAAGAGAGACACGAAGAATGATTGAGATCATGAAGGAGAGCGCCGGAGTATCCTCGGAATCCGCGCTACCTGAACACTGGCAGCCCCGACTATGATCAGCTGCTCGTTCCGAAGCTTGCGGAGCCGTCGCAACAGTTCGAGGGAATGTGCGCCCTGTTCTACATAGATCTGGATTTGGGAGGATGCCTGTCTGGATGGGCTCATTGAAGACGAAGTGGGCAGTGGGCGGGGTACGCTGAGTCGGGCCGGTTTGGCGTTTCTGGCGGGAACAACATCGGCGGTGTTGCGGGACTCACCGCACCGCGACAGCCCGTTCGGCGAGACGGAGGGATAGCTCGCCAGCCTTCTCCCGCTGCGGGCCGGTGAGTCGGCGCGGCGTCCGCAGGAGCTTCACCGCCCCGGCATCGACCCCGCCGATGCCGGGGCGGTGGTCTCGAGGAGACGGAGACAGGCGGCCCTCTCTGCGGCCATGAGTCCATAGCCGCACGCGAGGCGCCGAAGTCACCCCGCGGTGGCTCGCAGTGCGTCGGATACCGCAGCCGCCTCACGTTCTGTGAGCACGCTCATCGCCTGAGGTCCTGTTCAACCTTGGCCTCGTCCTGGGCGTCTGGGCGTTCCCGCTCGGTCCCGCTGGGCGACTCACCGCGCGCCATGCGCCCGCGCTCATCCTCGACGACGCTCGCCAAGTCGATGCCCTCTGCGGCGATGCCCTGCTTGGTCGCCTCGCGCGCCGTGCGCGTCCGAAACTTCGACGACCCTTGGGTGCTCATTCGGCCTGACCACTTGGCTGCGGCGATTCGCAGCGCACCTTCCGACCGATAGAGCGCCAGCCCATGCACTGTGACAAGCGAGCCCCGCCGGGGCACGCGCGGAACAGTCGAAGTGCTTCAGGTCTCGTTGGGTGTCGGGGCGTAGCCCTGACCAAGGTGGGTCGGGGCGAATGGAGCGGTAGCGGAGTGTGGCCACCGACCCCTTACCTTGTAGGCTTCGGTGGCCAAATTGAATTTGACGCGACGCAACACCGCTGCAATAAGAACGCGACGTGATGTTGCTATAGATGTGCGATTGCGGACGAGTACGCGGTGTGTAGGATCGAGGTGACGGAGATATCACGACCTTATGCCGACCACTGACACACCGCCAACTAACGCACAGGTGGACAGACCCTGGCGCCGCCGTTCAGACCTCTGGTCCCGCGAGTCGCAGATCCACCAGCTCGCCGACGCGGGATGGTCCGCGGCGCAAATCCGGAAGCTCCTCGGTCTACGGGTTTCTGAGGCACGCCTGCGTCAGTTCCTCCGCGGGGGCCGCGTCGCTGCGGCCCCCGCGCCCGCGGCCACAGCCTTGGGTGATGTCCTACAGGCATGGCGGCGGACCGGTCGCGACGCGCCGACGACCCCGAGGGAGTTCGGCGCCGCATGGCTCGCCGCCCTTCCCCCTGCCGTCCGCCGACAAATCAGCGGGGCGAGCCATGCGGATCTCGCCCGCCTCGCGCGGATGCTTTTTGAAGCCTACCCTGCGCTATCGGCGAGCGAGTGGCGCTCGGTGCTCGCCCCCCGCAGCCCCGCGCGCGGGCCGCGAAGCCGCGCGGGCAAAGAGTTC
>JAJZZR010000336.1 GCA_021797465.1 Pseudomonadota bacterium
GGACCGCACGATCCGACCGCCATGCCAACACCACCATGCCGGCCGGCCACAACCAAGCAGGCGCCGTGCGATCTAACCCGAGCCTAAATGCCGAACCCGGATGTATCAAAGTCGTTGACACGCTCCGGCAGGTGCCGGTGACGATCCGCCTCGACCACCTCCATCTCGTGCTGCAGGCGGCGATGGGCTGGACCAACAGCCATCTCTACGAGATCCGTGCGCGCGACGTCGGCTGGGGCATGCCGGATCCCGACTTCGGCGACGGACCGCTCGACGCGAGCAAGGCCCGGCTGGTCGACGTGCTGGAGGATGTCGGCGTCCGCTCGCTGAAATACCTCTACGACTTCGGCGACGGCTGGGAACACTCCGTCCGCATCGAACGCGTCACCGACGCGGTGCCGGGGATGACCTACCCGTGCCTGGCCGAGGCAACCGGGCGCTGCCCGCCGGAGGATGTCGGCGGTCCGTGGGGCTACCGCGAGTTCCTTGACGCCATCGCCGATCCCGACCACGAGGAGCACGCTGAGAGGCTCGAATGGATCGGCGGCTCCTTTGACCCAACCGCCGTCGATTTCCAGGGTCTCTCCAAGGCAGTCGAAACCCTGGCAAAAAAGTGGACACGCAAGCCTTCAGCATCGCGAAAGCGCACCACCTGATCCCGCGGTCTTCGCCGGATGGTTACACTGTGGCGGGATATCGTGCGCCAGCACGGGACACGGATAACCTAGCCGGAGGTGGCAGGGCACGGTCAGATGACGATCGGCGGCGACAGCGATCGCGGCGGCGCCAAAGCGGCAAGGTTCAGGCGAGTCCGGTGCGCTTGGCTCTGAATGGCACGCCCAAGGGGCGCCCAGTCGTCCACACTATGGCCAGCAGCCGCGGGAAGTGGGCTGGCGATGAGAGCGGCCCGCGATGACCTTCCCGTCTTGCAGATCCTCGTTCCAGAGCGTGTTGCGCTCCGCGTCGGTGTTCGACGCGGCGATCATGGCTGGACTCGGCGTCGGGAGATTTGCCCGCCGGATTAGTAAGTACCGGCACGCTGATCGTGCTACGCAGATTCCTCAGTCGAAAACACGGCGGAGAAAGCGCCGCCCAGGCTTTGTATCGGAGGCAAGGTCAACGAGTCCGTTGAAAAGCGTTGTCTCGCTTGTCAGGCGCCGAAAGCTCTGAGGATCGAGTTCCGCGCTCACATAGGCTTCGACCACCGCCAGTCGAAGCCGGCGACAGGTATCCCACTGTTGCCACCAGTAAAGGTCGGGCAAGAAGCCCGAGAGGACGCCAAATGCGTCACCGGGCAGCCGAGAGGACAAGATATCTGCATGAACGCTTTCGAACGCCCTCTCGATGAGGGGTTCGCAGCCTGGGTCGGGGCGCGCCAGCGCAAGCGCTAGGAGATAAGCAAGTAATCTTTGCCGTCGCTCCCCGCGAATGTCGTCTGACACTCGAAGAAGCGTTGCTGCCCATATAGTGGGGGAGGCCTTCAGGCCTGCCGGAACGTCGAGGCCTAGCCATTCGGCGAGCGCGGCGAGCGCCGTAGTTGTAGCCGCGCGTCCCAGCATGTGACTCGTCAAGGCCGGGCTGTGCTGGCGCACTGCGTCTGGCCAGACCCGCGGCACAGGAGGCCCTGACTCGGTAGATTCCGAAACGAGTACATCGAAGACGCGGTCTTGTGTCACCTCGAGGAAGCGATCGACAAACACTGCGGCTGCATCTGGATTATCGGAAAAGAGCAATCGATCGAGGATCCGCGTGGCTAAGTTCCGGTCCTCGGGCAGGAGCGCCAGGAAGTCCCGCAACTCGTGCTCCGGCACGGTGGCGAGATCCGGACTATCGAGCAGCGCCGGGTTCGTGCGGACGAGGCGCTTCCGGATGATGGGGTACCCGCGTGACTGGTCCAGGAAGCTTGCCGGTTCTGCGATGGCCGACAGGCGGTCCAGCAGCTGTTCGACGATGGCCGAACTTCCGTTCGCGGCCTCCTCGGCGATCGTCAGGATCTCCCGTGCGCGTGTCGGCCACAGGTCGTGGGCGGCCTCGAAGGCCGCTTCCGGTGGGGGCGGCAGAGCCGTCAAGTTCGTGTGGCTGACGAAATAGCCCAAGGTGTGGATCGGGTCGGTAGCTGGGAGGAGCGAATAGGTGCTCCGCCCGCAGGAGAGGAGATCTTCTTTGAGCAGCTTACCATCGTCGGCGTCCGGTAGCGCATCGACGACGGTATCCAGGGTTTCCGTGAGGATCGCGTCTTCGAGAGTCGGCAAGCGGGTCGCTAGGAAGAGCTGGGCCAGGAAGCGATATCGTTCGCGCCCGCGCCGGATGTCCGAGCCGTACCGCCAGAGGAAGCGTCGAAAGTGGGACGGCGTGGAAGCCAGCTGGTCGTCGACCGCCTCTTGTTCCCAGTCAGCTGGCTGGCTGGAGTCGTCGACATGCCCGGATGAGAGGGGTGATAGTGCTTCGCGCACGACCCGCAAATCGAATCGAGACTTGGCAGAAGGATCGGCGGCGAGCCCGGCCGTCCGAAACGAGAAGGCGCGTCGCAGGCGGGGCCATTGCTGTGACCAGGCGGCAAAGATCGCAGCATCGACCGGCTCGCCGTTGTCCAGGAGAGTGCCATGCGATTGCGGCGCATAAAGTGCCCGCAACACACGGAGTGCGCTTGGTCGAGAGGCCGATGTCCGGGCCGGCGCGGTGGCAGCAAGTGGATCGACGGTCAGTGGGCTAGTGTAGGCGGTGTAGCCTGCCAACGGGCTGGGACGGACAAAATACGACTCGAGAATCGCGAGGTCAGGGAACCGGGCCATGTCGGCCAACGCGATCAGCACGACATGGGTCCACACGCAACCAGGTCGGGGCATTTCCGGCGCCGGCCAGGTGCGCATCAAGGCATAGGCCTTCGCGGGCGGGACGGGCATCCCGGTCCAGTAGCCGTCTGTCCTGCTGGTGTTGAGCCCAGGCACGAGGTCGCTGTACAGCAGCAGCAAGGATGCTGCCTCTTCGGGGAGCTTCAGCGACGCCGCCAGAAGGCGATGCCCATCGTCGTAACCGAATAGACACTGGTTAAGTTTGACGAACGTGCCCGGCTCAACCGTCACGTCAATCGGCTCCGATGAGCCATATGATGGGTGCGGTGAGGTCATGGGGATCGGCGTCCGGGCCGACGCACTCGATGCGTCCGCTCGGCGTCTGCCGCAAGAGCGCAGTGCGCTGACCTCCCCCCACATCGCCGCCCTGGGCGGACACGCCGTAGACGCGGACGTCGAAGCTCTCCGGGCTATTAGCGAGGAATTGATGAAGGAGGGGCAGCTCGCGCCGGAGCCACTGCTCTGGCGATGGTCGGGGCGCGAGGACCGCATCCCATGCCGATACGACGACGGCCAAGCGACGCTGACGACGGAGGAAGGGCGGGCGCAACAGGAATTGCAACAGGTCGACGAGCCTGACCTGCTCGGGGACGACGTCAGCCGTCCATTCCCTCTCACCCTCGAGTTCGGGCGGCTCGTCGGCATCGGCGATGGCCGGGCCAATATCGGCCAAAGTCATGCCGTCGCTGGAGCGATTGGCATTGACGAACAGGAGGATGCCGCCGGTGCCTGCGAACCCCTCGACATAGTCGGACGTACAGGACCGGGCGGCGAACTGCACCTTGAAGGACTCTCCCGATAAATCGGGGAAGCCCAGCACGATTTTCTGCCCGCTGGCCGGCGCATGGGCGTGGATTGTGACCTTCGTCTCGGCTGCCATCGAGGTGCGTGGGACTTCCTCGCAGCGCCGCCAGGCGTCGACGATCGTGTTGAGGTACGCGTGGTCTCCGACAAGCTTGTCGAGCACAAGTTTCGTGGTGACCTCACCCGCGTCGATCACATGCCAGAGTGCTGCAAGAAAGGTCGTCTTTCCGGACCGAGGAAGACCGAGGATCGAGTGATACTGCGTACTCACGGAAAGGTCTCCAAGGGCGTCCGCACGAGCAAGCGATCAAACTCGCTTTGCAGCGCAAGGGGCGGCAGTGCCCGCGACGTGTAGCGAGGACGTGGTGTCGCCCAATCCTCGACGAGCGTATCGAGACCATGGGCGGGCGCGAACCCGTAGGTGGGATCGCGCGCGGCGATGTCGTGGAATGACAAGGATTTCAGCCGCGGCGCGAAATCGGCGGTCAGCCTGTCGCGAAAGGCGGAAAGCGCGCCGCTGATTTCCTGCCCGTCATCGCTCGCCGCGATCAGGTCGATCTTGGTGGTGACGATCTGCACAATCGAGGCCAGACCGAGGGCGCCGTTGTCGAGGAAGACGCGCAAGGTCTGGCGCACAGATTGGATGGCGCCGGCGCGTTCGATCGGGTCGGCAACGCGGTGGCCGTCGAGTAATAGCACGATCCGGTCGGCCTGGGGGATCTCCGGCAAAGTCCCGACCACGCTCGAATTGTTACGCGCGCTCCGATAGACCTCGGAGCGTGTCAACGACTTTGATACATCCGGGTTCGGCATTTAGGCTCGGGTTAGATCGCACGGCGCCTGCTTGGTTGTGGCCGGCCGGCATGGTGGTGTTGGCATGGCGGTC
>JAJZZR010000316.1 GCA_021797465.1 Pseudomonadota bacterium
GGGCCGCCGGGGCCGCCGGGGCCGCTGGCAGGATGTCCGCAAGAAACTGTCCGAAAGTACCTTCCCAGTGCTGTGCGCGATGCAAGCGGCTGAACGAGCTCAGGGACTCGATGAATGCGGCGTGATCGATGCAGGCGCCGCGCGACGTCTGGTCGGGATAATTGGCACGTGATCGCATCGCCCTTACCTCCCGTTTGATAACGGCAGTGGCGGCCGTGAGTCCTGCGCCTGCGTCCGTGGTGGGACGGATTGAACGCCTCGCATGGCGCGATCGCTATCAAACTCGCGATTCCGCTACCCTACTCTGGTTAAGACGGCCGTGAATTCGATTCGTTCCAGAGTCACGGCACGCCGCGCGGTGTCGCATGACACTGCGCCTCGCCGTGGAGCGCCGGCACCCGCCGCATGCGGTGCCGCTTCGATGCGGCGCACTGTGCTGTCAATGTCCCATCATCGACCGCTCGTGCCGCGCTGTCGAGATCCCGCGGTACGCCCGATTGGGATAAAGTGGATTGGATAAGCGGTGATCCTTCCCGCGGTGGGCGAGACATGGTGCGTCGCGAGGCTCGCCCTCCGCCCCCTCGTGTGGCGGTTCCGCACCGGCCAGCCCGTTGCGGGCACCAAGCCGGGGCGCCATTTGTCCCCGGCGCCGCTCACCCGCTCAAATTCTGTGAACGGCGACACTGCAGGCCGGACCCGCTGCGGGTTTGATGCGTTCAGCACGCCACGCATCCTGGCGCGCTGCGCTGCCCTGCGGTCAAGGGCCGGACTCGGACCGGGCCGGGCGCCGTGCGTCGGCGGTGCACCCAAAAGAATCTGGAGACTGGTTGTGGCTCATCCAGCACCGAGTGAGTCTCGTGATTCCGCCGGCGACGGCGCCGGATCCAGCGTTACGTCGAGCGGCGCGCAGCGTCCGGCCGACCTCGCCGCGCTGACCACGCGCGACGATTTCCTGCTCGAGCTCGGGGAGGTTCTCGGCGGGCGCGCCGGCGTCCACCCGGCGGACTCGCTCGATGTGGCGATCGAGCATCTCGCAGGCGCCCGCGGCCGTCAGATCCTGGCGATCGACGCGCGCGATACCGGTGATGTTCGCGCCAACGTCGAGCGGGCCGCCGAACGTGTGGGGGCGGCGAAGATCCTCGTTTTCACCGACGCCGGCACGGAAAAGACCGTGGCGGCCGCGGTCAAGGGCACACGGGTTTTTGCGGTTCTGTCGCTGCCGATGGAGCCCGGGAAAACGAGCGCGGTCATCGACGCGGCGCTGTCGGAGTCCGCAGAACAGGATTCGCCCCGGCGGGCGGCCCGACACGCGGCGCCCATGCGCGCCGGCGCGCATACCGCGGCAACAGACGGCGCCGCTCCCGAAGGACCCCCCGGCGATCACGGCAAGCTGATCGCCGCGACGCTCGGAGTTCTCGTACTGATCGTGGGCGCCGGCGCATTCTGGTGGCTGACACGCACTCATCCGACCGCCGTGGCGCCTGCCCGGCCCGCGGCGGCGAAATACGCGGCGCTGGCGCGCCCGAAGGTCGACACTTCAATCGTGCGCGGGCACGTTTCCGACCTGCTCATCAAGGCCAGCCGGGCGATGTTCGAGCGGCACTTCACCGCACCCAAGGGGGCCAACGCACTGGTTTACTACCGCTCGATCCTGGCGGTCGATCCCACCAACGCCGAGGCCCGCAACGGTCTGCAGCGGGTCGCCAACGTGTTGATTTCACGTGTCGGTGTGGATCTGTCCCGCGGCCGCTACGCGGGGGCGTCGCTGGCACTCGCCACGTTGCAGCTGGCGGAACCCGGCAATGCCCACATCAGGCCCTTCCGCGTCCAGCTCGCGGCCGCGCTGGTCACACAGGCGCTCTCGAGCAAGGGCAAGCTCGCCGCGGCACCCGCCCTCATCGCCCAGGCTGCCCGCTGGGGGGTGCCCGCCGCACAGATCAACGCCTGGCGGGGTCAGCTGACCACGCTACAGCACGGTGAGCGGGTCAAAGTCCTGGCGCGGCGTGTCAACGCGCGCATCGGTGCGGGCCGGCTCACCGGGCCGCACAGCGCCGAGTCCGCGCTCACGAAGCTGCGCGTGCTCGCGCCCCAGGCAACGGCCACCGGCACCGCCGCGCAGGCGCTCATCGGCGCGCTGATCGGCCAGGCCCGGCAAGCCGGCCTGGCCGGGCGAGCCGCCGAGCAGAGTCAGTGGCTGAGCGCGGCCCGTAGGGCCGGCGCGACGTCGCAGCAGATCGACTCGGTGCAGCAACAGGTCGCCCGCAGCGAAACGCGCTCCGCCGACGCGCGGCTGAGCGAGCTGCTTGCGCGGGCCCGCGCCCGGCTCGCCAGCGGCGCGCTCATCCACCCCAAGCATGACAGCGCGGCGTACTACTTGAGCGTGATCGAAGCGTCTCACCCCGATCCGACGCAACGCGCCGGCGTCAATACATTGCACGACCAGTTGGCGACCGCACTTGTAGCGCAGGCAGAATCCGCGGCCCGCGCCGGCCAGCGCGCGACCGCGCGGGAGGATCTGGCCGCGGCACGCCGCTGGGGCGCGAGCGCATCGGCTCTGGCCACCGCCACCGCGCTGGCCATCAAGGCGCCCGCCGCGCCCACGGCGGCGCAGCTGATGGAGGTGGCCCGGCAGCTGTACCGCACACATTACGTTGCGCCCGCTTATCCGCAACGCGCGCTTGCGCGCGGCCTCTCGGGCGAAGTGACGGTGCAATACGTCGTCGACACGCAGGGCCGCACCCGTCAGCTGCAGGTGATCAACTCCAGACCTGGAGCGATTTTCACTCGCGCGGCGCTCCGGGCGATCCGCCGCTGGCGCTATGCCCGGCCGGAATTCCGGGGCCGGCCGGTCAGCGTGCCCGTCCGCACCGAAATCCGCTTCGTGCAGCCGAACTAGTCAGGTGGATCCCATGCAATCCTCAGGCGCTGATCGAATCCGCCGGCTGCTCACTGCCGGGGCGGGCGCGCTGCTGGCCGCGCTGATGGCGCTGGTGCTGATCGTCGGCTTCCGGCTGGCCACACGAATCCGCGCCAACGTCGCATTGCTGCAGCGCGCAAGTCTCCTCGAAGCCTACCCGTCGGAAGTCTCCCAGCAGCTGACGGCGCTGCGCGAACGGCTCGGCACACTCGAATATACCGGCGGCGTTCACCAGGAGCTCGCCGACTCGGTGGCCAAATTCGATCGCAACCTGGCCGCGCTCGAGCGCCGGCCGGGAGTGGATCCGGCCGAGCTGCGCGCGGCGGGGCGTCTCTGGAGAGCCTATACCCCGGTCCTCGCGCCGGTGCTCGCCTATTCCGGCGAGCCGTACTCGGACACCGACTTCGGCAGCTCGCTATCGGTGAGCGGCAAGATCTATTACACGCAGGTTCGCCGCGCGGAGCTGTTCGCCCAAAGCAGCGCTGCGGCGCTGCACCGGCGGCTCGCCGCCCTCAGCGCCTCGCTGCAGAAGCGCACCTCGAGGGCCGCCTCGCGGCTGAGACTGTTGCTCTTCGCCGGTGTGCTGGCGGTGCTGCTGCTCGGCGCCGCCGCGGCGTATCTGCAGCTCGCCCGCAGTCGCGGCGAGCGGGCGGCGCGGGCCGCCGAGGAACAGACCCGCGACATTCTGCACACGGTGCGCGAGGGCTTGTTCCTGCTCGACGCCGATTACCGCATCGGCGCGGTCTGGTCCCAGGCCCTGAACCACTTGTTCGGCCGCGAGGACTTCGCCGGCCTGTCGTTCGAGGAACTGCTGCGCGACAAAGTGTCGCCCGCGACACTCGCCACCGCCACGAAGTACATCAAGCTGCTCTGGGGCGAGCGCGCGCACGAAAACCTGATGAAGAGCATCAACCCGTTGGGTCAGCTCGAAGTCATGCTGGACAACGGCCGCGGCGGCAAGGAAACCCACTATCTGCAATTCAACTTCCACCGTGTGCTGGGCCCGAAGGGCGTCAAGCACGTGCTGTGCACCGTCGCCGACATCACCTCGAACGTGATGCTCGCGCGCGAACTGCACGAGGCCCAGGAGAGCGCCCACTCCCAGATCGACATGATGGTCAGCATGCTGCACTCCGATCCGCTGCAGGTGGGCGGGTTCCTCGATACCGCCGCCGCGGGCCTGAAGCACGTCAATGCCATCCTCAAGGAGCCCGCGCGCAGCCATGCGGAGTTCAGCAGGAAGCTCACCGGCCTGTCGCGTGAGCTGCATTCGATCAAGGGCGAGGCGTCGGCGCTGAACCTGATGAGCATCGCCCAGCGCGTACACCACCTGGAGGACATGGTCGAGGAGCTCAAAGGCAAGAGCGAGCTCACCGGCAACGACTTCCTGCCTCTGGTGCTGAAGCTCGACGAGCTGTTGGCTCATCTGCGCGCGGTGCGCGAGATGATCCTGCGCCTGAACACCCTGAAGGATGGTACGCCCACTCCCGACGGCACCCTGAGCACTCCGATTCTGCGCCTGACGGGCACCGAGCGTCCGAGCGGCGCGGACGAGCTCGCCACAACCCTGCAGGGGCTGGCCCGCAAGCTCGCCGAAGATCACGGCAAGCCGTTCACTTTGAGCCTCGAGGGCCTCGAGGCGGTACCGGCCGCCTACCTGCCCACCGTCAAAGACTGTCTCATTCAGATGTTGCGCAACGCCGCAGTGCACGGCATCGAGCCGGATGCGGTCCGCCGCGCCGGATCCAAAGCCGCCACGGGCCAGGTGCGCGCGCAGTTCCGCCGCCTGGAGAACGGCTGCGAGCTGGTATTCGAGGACGACGGCGCCGGCCTCTCGCCCGAGGCGTTGAAGGAAGCCGCCGTGCGCAAGCAATTGCTCACCGAGGAACAGGCGGCCGAACTCGACAACCGCTCGGCCCTGGCGCTGATCTTCAAGCCCGGCTTCTCCACCCGCGCCGAGGTGTCGATGGATGCCGGCCGCGGCGCCGGCATGGACGTGGTGGCCAAGGCCGTCTATGCGCTCGGTGGACGGATCGGTGTGAGCACCCATCCGGGCCGTTTCACGCGCTTCAAGATCGCGCTGCCCGCGCCCAGCCAGACCGCGGTGGCCTAGCGGCAGAAGCGGCGCGCATGAGCAGCGGCAATCCCCTCGACAGACGGCCGGTGAAGCTGCTGATCGTCGACGACTCGAACATCGTGCGGCGGCGCATCGAGCGATCGCAGCAGTTCGACGATCTGCAGGTGGTGGGAACGGCGGCCAATGGATTCGAGGCGCTGGAGCTTGCCCGACGTACCGACCCGGACCTGGTCACCATGGATCTGACCATGCCGCAGATGGACGGCATCGAATGCATCACTCAGCTGGTGAAACTGAAGCCCGCGGTGCGCATCCTGGTCATTTCGGCGCTAGCGGACAAGGCCACGGCGGTGGAAGCCATGGAGCGCGGCGCCAACGGCTTCCTCAACAAGCCGTTCAGCGACCGGCAGCTGAACGAAGCAATCGCCGAGCTGATGTATTGATCACGGGCACACGAGCACCGAGAATCTAGTCATGCTGCGGGAAGAGGAACTCAAGACCTTCGTCGACGGCACGACCCGGTATTTCGAGGTGGCCGCGCAGCAGCCGGCCACCATCGGCTCGCCGTATCTGCTCGAGGGCGAACCCGCCATGCACGATTACACCGGCATGATCAACGTCAGCGGCAAGCGCGAGGGCGTGGTGTACTTCACCGCGCCGCGCGCGATGCTGACGGTGCTGCTGATGAAGATGCAGGAGAGCGACTTCAGCCACGAGAGCATGCGCGATCTGGTCGGCGAGGTCGCCAACACCATCTCGGGCAACGCGCGGCGCGATTTCGGGCATGATTTCGTCATATCCGTACCCAGCGTGTTTGCCGGCGAGAAGCCGCAGATTCCGCAGCCGCCCGGCGCCCGCGCCTTCGTCATCCCGATCCACTGGCGCAGCCACAGCGCCAAACTGGTCGTATCGCTCACCTGAACGGCCCGGATCGGCGGCCGCGCCCGTGCGGCCGCGGCTGCACGCCTACGCGGCCGGGGTTTCATCGCTGCGCAGCCGATAGCCGAGACCGGCCTCGGTCACCAGATAGCGAGGCTTGTGCGGATCCGGCTCGATCTTGCCGCGCAGATTCATGATGCACACACGCAAACCGCGGCTGTCGCCGAGGCGCTCCGGTCCCCACACCTCGCGAATCAACTGCTGCTGCGTAATGATCGCGCCGAGATGGCGCGCCAGACATTCGATCACCCGGTACTCCAGCGGCGTGAGGTGCACCTCGCCGCCCTCGCCGCGGGCCTCGCGCTTCTCGAGATCGATCTGCAGCAGTCCGAGCTTCAGCACGCCCGTCTGCTCCGAGCCGCGTACGTTTCGCCTGAGCGCGGCACGCACCCGCGCGAGCAGCTCTGCGGCGCTGAACGGCTTGGTGACATAGTCGTCGGCGCCCGCATCGAGCGCGGCGATTTTCTGCTCCTCCTGCGTGCGTGCCGAGAGCACGACGATCGGCATCGGCGACCAGGCGCGCACCCGGCGGATGATCGCAATGCCGTCGCCGTCGGGCAGCCCCAGATCGATCAGCAGCAGGTCCGGCTTGTGGCTGCGGCTCTCGATCTCCGCGCGCAACGCCGTGTCGGCCTCGATGACCCGGTAACCCTCGGCCTCGAGCAACACCGCCAACACATTGCGGATGGCCGGCTCGTCCTCGACCACCAGCACCTGGTGCATCGCGCCGGTCAAGCGCGCGGCTCCCGCGCCGGCAGCGTGAACTCGAACCGGGCGCCGCCTCCGTCCCGGCGTCGCGCCGAGATCTCTCCGCCATGGGCCCGCACGATCGCGCGGCAGATGGTCAATCCCAGGCCCGCGCCGGCGACCGTTCCCTCGCCGCTGCCGCGCTGGAACTTCTCGAACAGCAGCTCGGGATCGCCGGCCGGCAGTCCCGGACCGTCGTCCTCGACCACCACGCGCACGCCGGCACCCTCGTTGATCGCCGAGACCCAGGCATGCGTGCCGGGGGGCGTGTATTTTGCGAGGTTGTCGAAAAGATTGGCGAACAGCTGCGCCACGAAGCCCGCGTCGACGTACACCGGCGGAAGATCGGGCGGGATCTTGAGATCCACGGTGTGATCCTGCAGCCGCTCCTGGATGCGCTGCAGTCCGGCGCCGGCCAGATCCTCGACGCTCTGCCAGTCCCGCATCAGCGGCACCTCGCCGGACTGGAAGCGCATCAGATCGAGCACGTTGGACACGAGCTCGGACATCTCTCGCGCCTTCACCTCAATGGACGAGGCCAGCTCGCGGCGCTTGGGCGGCTGGAGCGCCTCGCCGCGCTCAGCCAGCGTACTGGCCGCACCGACCATGACCGCGAGCGGCGTACGCAGATCGTGCGAGATCGAGGCGAGCAGCGTGTTGCGCAGGCTCTCGCGCTCCGCGGCCAGACTCGAGGCCTGCGCGGCATCGGCGAAGCGCGCCCGCTCGAGCGCGAGTCCGATCTGCCCGGCGAAGGTCTGCAGCAGCTGGTTCTGCTCCGGCAGCAGCACCCGCCGCGGATTCGACGGCAGCACCGCCAACACTCCGGTCGGGCGCTGCCCGTCACCGAGCGGCACGTACAGCGCGGGCGTCGCCGGCAGCGTATCCGAGCCCAGGCCGGCGCGCTGGCCGTGATCGTTCACCCACTGCGCCACGGCAAGATCCGCGCCGCGCAGCGAATTGTCGGACGGCTGCCCGCGCGGGCGGTGCAGCTTACCCGCCGCATCGGGCAGCAGCACGACCGCCCGGCAGTCGAATACCTCGGCCACGTGCCGCACGGCCACGCCCGCCATGCTCTCGGTCCCGCGCGTCACCGCGAGCTCACGACTCATGGCGTACAACGCGGCGGTACGCCGCTCGCGCGCACCGGAGACCCGGGTCTGCTGGCGCACGTTTGCCGTGAGGGTCGAGATCACCAGGCCGATGATGAGCATGGCCGCGAAGGTGATGAAATACTGGAAATCGGCGACGGCGAACGTGAATCGCGGCGGCACGAAGGAGAAGCAGAACAGCAGCACATTGAGCACGGCCGTAAGCGCCGAGGGACCGCGCCCGAGACGCAGACCCGCCACCGTGACGCCGAGCAGATAGACCATGGCGAGATTCGACAGGTCGAAATGCGGATACATCGCGAACGCGAGCAGCGTGCACAGCCCGCTCACTCCCGCCGCCCAGCCGTACCGTTCCCAGGGAATATCCGCCTGGAAGGCCCCGATGGGCAGGTGGGCCGACGGTGCCGGCCGCTTCGTACTGCCCGCGGGAGCCACCACGATCACATCAAATCCCCTCGCCTGCTTCACCAGCACGGTCGAGGTGGATGCGCGCGCCCACGCGCGCCAGCCACGCCGTTTCGGCGCACCGACCAGGACGCGCGTGACACGGCGGGTCTGTGCGTACTCCAGCAATGCCGCCGCCGCGGAGGGTCCGTCCAGGGTCACTGTCTCCGCGCCGAGGGACTCGGCCAATCGCAACACGTTGATCCTACGATTGCGCAACGTGTCGGACAGACGCAAAAGGGCCGGAGTCTCGACATACACCACCAGCCAGCTGGCCGCGAGCGCGTCGGCCATGCGTTTACCCGTGCGCACCAGCTGCTCGGCCTGATCGTCCGGACCGACCGCCACCAGGATGCGGTCCCCGACGATACGGCCGCGGTCACGACCGGTGTGCAGGGCGCGGGAGGCGGCCTCCACTCGCTCCGCGACGCGGCGTAGCGCGATCTCGCGCAGCGCCATCAGGTTCGACTTGCGGAAAAAGCGCTCGGAAGCGGCCGCGACGGCGTCGGACAGGTACACCTTTCCGGCGTGCAGCCGCGCGATCAGATCGTCGGCCGGCAGGTCGATCAGCTCGATGCTGTCGGCTTCATCGAAGACCCGGTCGGGGAGCGTCTCGGTCTGACGCACGCCGGTGGTTTGAAAGACCAGGTCGTTCAGACTCTCGAGGTGCTGGACGTTGACCGTGGTCCAGACGTTGATGCCGGCCACCAGCAACTCCTCGACGTCCTGCCAGCGCTTCGGGTGACGGGGTTGCGGCACGCCACCGATCAGATTGGAGTGCGCCAGCTCATCGACCAACACAATGGTCGGCCGGCGCGCGAGCGCCGCATCGAGATCGAATTCCTGGCGCACGATGCCGCGATAGGCGACCGGCAGCGTCGGCAGGCGCTCCAGCCCTTCGGCCAGCTGCTCGGTCTCGACACGGCCGTGGGGCTCGAGATAGCCGATGACCACGTCGGTGCCCGCGGCTCGCTCGGAACGAGCCGCCTGCAGCATGGAGTAGGTCTTGCCAACCCCGGCGGAGGAGCCGAAAAAGATACGTAGCCGCCCGCGGTTGGCCCGCTCTTCCTGGGCCTTTACTTGGGCAAGCAGCTGATCCGGATCGGGCCTGAGATCGGCGGTCGGGGCGTTCACCCCGCCATTATCCGCCGGGAGACCCGTTTCGCGCGCGCACTTCGTTCATTGCGCCGGCTATTTGACGGCCGCCGGCTGTTTCATGGCATCCAGGGCTAAATTCAGCTCCAGCACGTTCACGCGGGGTTGCCCGAGCACCCCGAGCCAGGGGTAGCGGGCGTGCGCGGCGATCAGACGACGCACCGAGGCGAGGCTCAAATGGCGTGCGCGCGCGACCCGGTCGGCCTGATAGTAGGCGGCCGCGAGACTGATGTCCGGATCGAGCCCGCTGGCGGAGGCGGTCACGAGGTCCACGGGGATCGGCGCGGTATTACCCGGATCGGCGGCCCGCAAGGCGGCGATACGGGCCTTGACGGCTTGGATCAGGGCCGGATTCAACGGTCCGAGATTGGAACCGGAGGAACCCAGGCCGTTGTACGGCTGCGGGGTGGTCGCCGAGGGCCGGCTCCAGAAGTATCCCGCGGCGCTGAACGGCTGGCCGATCAGGCGCGAACCGACGGCCTTGCCGTTGCGCATGATCAGGCTGCCGCCGGCCTTGCGCGGGAACACCGTGTGGGCGATGCCGGCGATGACCAGCGGATAGACGATTCCCGTCAGCCCAGTCATGAGGAGCAGCAGCACGATCGCCGGGCGCAGTACGGCTCTGGCGCGTCCCTCCAGAGCCTGGCTCCCGCGGGGCCGCGGCGCCGCCGCGTCGAAAATTGCTCCTGGCAATTCTGTCATGGCGTCACCTCTCAGGTCAGATGAAGGAAAGTCAGGCCCATGTCGATCAGTTTGATACCGAGGAAAGGCACGATGATCCCGCCTAGGCCGTAGACAAGGAGATTGCGGCGCAACAACGTCCCGGCGCCGAGCGGTCGGTAGCGCACGCCCTTCAGCGCGAGCGGAATGAGCACGACGATGATGAGCGCATTGAAGATCACCGCCGAGAGGATCGCCGAGAACGGGCTCGTCAGATGCATGACGTTCAGCGCATTGAGCTGTGGATAGGTGGTGGCGAACGCCGCGGGAATGATCGCGAAGTACTTGGCGACATCGTTGGCGATGCTGAAGGTGGTCAGCGCGCCGCGCGTCATCAGCATCTGCTTGCCGGTTTCCACGACCTCGATCAACTTGGTCGGATTGGAATCCAGGTCGACCATATTGCCGGCCTCTTTGGCCGCCTGCGTACCGGTATTCATCGCCACCGCGACGTCGGCCTGCGCGAGCGCCGGCGCGTCGTTGGTACCGTCGCCGGTCATCGCCACCAGCCTGCCTTCGGCCTGGTGGGCGCGGATGAGGTTGAGCTTCGCCTCCGGGGTCGCCTCCGCGAGGAAGTCATCGACACCGGCTTCGGCGGCAATCGCCGCAGCGGTCAGCGGGTTGTCGCCGGTGATCATCACGGTCTTGATGCCCATGCGGCGCAGCTCGCCGAAACGCTCCTTGATGCCGCCCTTGACGATGTCCTTCAACTCGATGACCCCGAGCACCCGCGGCCCGTCGCTCACCAGCAGCGGCGTGCTCCCCCGGCGCGCGACCCCTTGCACGGTCTCGAGGATCGCCTGCGGAAACACCTGTCCGAGCGACTCGACATGCTTGCGGATGGCGTCCGCCGCACCCTTGCGGATCTGGCGCCCGCGGATGTCGACGCCACTCATGCGCGTGTGCGCGGAGAAGGGCACGAACGTTCCGTGCAGCGCGGTGAGGTCCCGCTCGCGCAGCTTGAAGCGCTGCTTGGCCAGCACGACGATGCTGCGCCCTTCCGGCGTCTCATCGGCGAGTGAGGCAAGCTGGGCGGCACTGGCCAGCTCCTCCTCGGTCACGCCCTCGGCCGGAATGAACGCCGCGGCCTGCCGGTTGCCCAGCGTGATCGTGCCGGTCTTGTCGAGCAGCAGCACGTCCACGTCGCCCGCGGCCTCGACCGCGCGGCCCGAGGTCGCGATCACGTTGGCCTGCATCATGCGGCTCATGCCCGCCACGCCGATCGCCGAGAGCAGACCGCCGATGGTGGTTGGAATCAGGCACACCAGCAGCGAGATGAGCGCGGTGAGCGTGACGGGGGTGCCGAGCCTGGTGACCGCCACGCTGTAGAGCGAATACGGCAGCAGCGTCGCAGTAGCGAACAGAAACACGAGAGTGAGCACCACGAGCAGGACGGTGAGCGCGATCTCGTTGGGGGTCTTCTGCCGCTTGGCGGTCTCCACCATGGCGATCATGCGGTCGATGAAGGTCTCGCCCGGATTGACCGAGATGCGCACCACGATCCAGTCCGACAGCACGCGCGTGCCCCCGGTAACCGAGGAAAAATCCCCGCCCGACTCGCGGATGACGGGCGCGGACTCGCCGGTGATCGCGCTCTCATCGACCGAAGCGGCCCCCTCGATGACTTCGCCGTCGCCGGGAATGAAATCGCCCGCCTCCACCAGGACGACATCGCCCTTGCGCAGCCTGTCGGCCCGCACCGGCGTCACCCGCGTGCGGTCGGCGGGATCGGCAAGCCGCTTGGCTTCCACGGTCTGCTTGAGACCCTTCAGGCTCGCCGCCTGCGCCTTGCTCCGCCCTTCCGCGAGCGCCTCGGCGAAATTCGCGAACAGGACCGTGAACCACAGCCAGATCGCCACGCCGAAGATGAACCACGCCGGCGCCTCACCCTGCCCGAACAGCGCCTGGATCCACAGCCCCGTGGTCAGAATGCTGCCGAGATACACCACGAACATCACCGGGTTGCGCCACTGCACGCGCGGATCGAGCTTGCGCAGGGCATCGCGAGTCGCCGGTCCGAGCAGCGTACGGTCGAACATGGAGAGCTTGCTGCGCATGTCAACGACTCCAGAGCATCAGGTGCTCGACAACGGGTCCCAGAGCGAGCGCCGGTATGAACGTCAACGCCCCCACCAGCAGCACCGTGCCGATCAGCAGGGCGATGAATGTCGGACCATACGTGGGCATGGTGCCGACCGAGACGGGTATGCGCTTCTTCGCGGCGAGCGAACCGGAAATCGCGAGCACCGCGACGATCGGCCAATACCGGCCGATCCACATCGCCAGGCCGAGCGCAATGTTGTAAAAGCGTGTATCGGCGCTGATTCCGGCGAACGCGCTGCCGTTGTTGTTGGATGCCGACGTGAAGGCGTAGAGGATCTCGGAGAACCCGTGCGCGCCGGGATTGAGCGGGCCGGCCCGTCCGGCCGCAACGCTCACGGCAACGGCGGTACCGACCAGTGTCAAGACAGGCATGACCAGGATTGCGATCGAGCTCATCTTCATCTCGAACGCCTCGATCTTCTTGCCCAGATACTCCGGCGTGCGACCGATCATGAGCCCGGCGATGAAGATCCCGACGATCGCGAAGATCAGCATCGAGTAAAGACCCGAGCCCACGCCGCCGAACACCACCTCGCCCAGCATCATGTCAAACAGTGTCACCATGCCGCCGAACGGCATGTAGGAATCTTCCGTGGAATTTGCCGCGCCGGTCGAAGTGGTCGTGGCGAGCGTGGCGAACAGCGTCGAGCCGGAAATGCCGAAGCGCACCTCCTTGCCTTCCATGTTGCCGCCGCTTTGCAGGCTGCTGGCGGTCTGATTCACGCCGAGCGCGGTGAGGCGCGGATTGCCGAGCTGCTCGGCATGATTGCACAGCGCGTACAGCGGCACGAACAGGATGATCATCGCGGCGAGCACCGCCCATCCCTGCCGGGTGTCGCCCACCATGTGGCCGAAAGTGTAGGTGAGCGCGGCGGGTATCAGGACGATCGCCAGTATCTCGATCAGGTTGGTCAGCGCGTCCGGATTCTCGTAAGGGTGGGCGGAATTGGCGTTGAAGAAGCCCCCGCCGTTGGTGCCGAGCTCCTTGATCGCCTCCTGCGAGGCTACCGGCCCCATCGGCAGCGTCTGCTCGTCGGTGGTCACGGTCTGCATGACCGGCTTGCCGGCCGCGTCCGTGATGGGATTGCCCGCGGCGTTCACCATCTGCTGCCGGTAGGTGACCGGCTGCAGCAGCGACACGGTCTTGTAGGGACTGAAGTTCTGGATCACCCCCTGGCTGACGAGCACGATCGCGATCACCGCGGCAATCGGCAGCAGCACGTAGAGCGTCACGCGCGTGATGTCCGCCCAGAAATTGCCGATGGTCTTGGCGCTGTGGCGGGCGAGCCCGCGGATCAGCGCCACCGCCACCACGATACCCGTGGCCGCGGACAGGAAGTTCTGCACGGCAAGACCGGCCATCTGGGTGAAATAGCCCATGGTGGTCTCGGGCGTGTAGCTCTGCCAGTTCGTATTGGTGATGAAGCTGATCGCCGTATTGAACGCAGAGCTCGGCGGCGGTCCGGGGAAATGCTGCGGGTTGAGCGGCAGGTAGTACTGCAGCCGCTGCAGCGCGAACAGCAGCAGCGCCCCGAGGGCGTTGAACACCAGCAGCGCGACGGCGTAGCGCTTCCAACCGGTCTCGACGGCCGGATCGACGCCGCACAGCCGGTAAATCAACCGCTCGAATGGACCGCCGACGCGCGCCGGCCAGATGGGCGCGCCGTCCATCACCTTGGCCATGTAGAGACCGAGAGGCTTCACGCACAGCAGCGCGATGGCGAGGAACAGGGCGAGCAGCCCCCAGGACTGGGCGGTCATCAGAACTTCTCCGGCTTGAACAGGGCGTAGAGGAGGTACCCGGTCAGGCCGAGCGCCAGCAGACCGCAGATCACATAAGGGACGCTCATCCGCCGTCTCTCAGGCGCGAGATCGCCCAGACGATCACGTGGGTGGTCGCGTACAGGGCGGCAATGAGAAGGATGTAGACGATAGTCATCCGGGTCTCTCCCGTGCACCGCTCCAGAGGAGCGAACAAGGCCGCGAACGCTATCGCGCCGGTTGTGAGCATCAGGTTAAAAAAAGCGCCACGCTGGCCTCGATGCAGCGCGTGACGGACAATATATTCCTGGGTTCAAAGCCGCGGCTCAGCTCATGCCAGAAGCGTCCTGCCGTCCTTATCCTGCCTTGCGTCCCGGGGACCGTGTCGCCGTCGTCGCACCGTCGGGCCCGTTCGATCGGGCGGCCTTCGATGCGGGCCTTGCGCCGGTCTCCAATCGCTATCACGTCGAGCTCGACCCGGGCATTCTGGCACGGCGGCGCTACCTGGCCGGTGAGGATGCGCGCCGCCTCGGCGAGCTCATCGCGGCGCTCGCCGACCCGCAAATCAAGGCGGTTTTCTGTGCGCGCGGCGGTTACGGGGCGATGCGCCTGCTACCGCACCTCGAGAGCACTCCCATCACCCCCAAAGCGCTGGTCGGCTTCTCGGACATCGTTGCGCTGCATGCGTTGCTGGGACGCGCGGGGCACGTCAGCATTCACGGCCCCGTTCTGACGCAGCTCGGCGCTCTCTGCACGGCGACCCACGAGCGACTGTTCGCGCTGCTCGAGTCGTCCCGGCCGGCGCAGACCCTGTACGGCGGCGCGACTTTCGTCGGCGGCACTGCCGAGGGCCCGCTCGTTGGTGGAAATCTCGCGACGCTGACGGCACTGCTCGGGACACCGTACGCGCCGTGCTTCGATCAGGCGGTATTGCTGCTCGAAGAGGTCGGGGAGCGCCCCTACCGGCTCGACCGCATGTGGACACACCTCGCGCTAGCGGGCGTGTTCCGCAGGATACACGGCATCGTTCTCGGCTCCTTCACCCGGTGCGAGGAGCGCGACGCCGATTTCACGAGCACCGACGTCCTGCGGGACTTGGCGATCGCCACGGGGCTGCCGTGCGCGGCGGGCTTCCCGATCGGCCACGGCGAGTTCAACGAGCCGGTCCCCCTGGGGGTGCGCGTGCGGCTCGATGCGTCGGAGCGCAGCCTGACGTTTCTCGATAGCGCGGCACGCTGATATACCCCACACCCTACCGCTCGCGCACGGATTGCTGCAGGATACGCGGCTGGAAACCCTGATCGAGAGCCCATGCACTCCAGAGCCGATATCGAGCGGATACTCAATCTGTCACCCGTCATGCCGGTCGTGGTGATCGAGGACCCCAGCCTGGCGCCGGACCTGGCTCGAGCGCTGCTGCGCGGCGGATTGCGCGTCATCGAGGTCACGCTGCGTACCGCTGCGGCGCTGCACGCCGTCGAGGCAATCGCGCGAGAGGTTCCGGACATAGCCGTGGGGGCCGGGACAGTGCTCTCGGTCGACGATCTGCACGCGGCCGCTGACGCGGGTGCGACGTTCGCAATCTCTCCCGGGACGACATCGACACTGCTGGAAGCGGGCCGACACGGTCCCATACCTTACCTGCCGGCGGTGGCCAGCGCCTCGGAGCTCATGCTGGGCCTGGCTCACGGGTATCACTGCTTCAAGTTCTTTCCCGCCGCGCTCGCCGGCGGCGTCCCGATGCTCAAGGCCTTCGCCGGCCCGTTCCCGCAGGCCCGCTTCTGTCCGACGGGCGGCATCACCCAGGAGACGGTGCGAACCTACCTCGATCTGCCCAACGTGCTTTGTGCGGGGGGCTCATGGCTCTCGCCCGCTCAGGCGCTGGCTACCCGAGACTGGACGCGGATCGAGGCGCTGGCGACAGCTGCAGCTAGAACTCGAGAGTAGCCCGCGCGGTCTCAATCAAGAGCTGAACCCGGGTGTCATCCAGATGCCGACCCGCACTCATCGATCGCTGTGGCTGTGCATGGCGCTGCTGCCCTGGGTGCTGGGGGGCTGTGCTGACCAGCTGAAGATAACGCCACCGGCTCATCCCCCTCGCTTGACGGGCGACTGGCGGCTCAACGAGGCGTCCAGTGGACGCGTCAACGTGGCGGTGGCGGATCTGCAGTCGCAGCTGCTCAAACTGACGGGCCAAAGTCACCCGTCACCGGCGGTCCGGGCTGCAGGGCCGACACCGCATAGCTCGGCCGGCCGATCATCGGGGCAGCAGGCGACCGCGATTGTGGTGAGCGCGCCGAGAACCGGGGCGAATCTGGTCGAGGAGTTCCTCGCCCACGTGCCGGAGGGAAACGATCTGGCATTGCGGGTCGCGCCCGGGGTCTTCACGCAGCAGACCGGTGCCGGCTCCGAGCAATGCACGCCCGGCGTGCTCCTTGCGGTCACCCTCGGACACGTCGGTGCCGATGAGATCTGCGGCTGGAACGGTCGGGCATTCGTCGTGCGGATCAAGCCCGAATACGGCCCGACCCTGACCGAGCGATATGCCCTGGCGCCCACGGGCGAGCTGGTGCTCACCCTGCGCCTGGCCGGCGGCGGACTCGACGTGCGCCTCGTCAGGCGCTATCGCCGAACATCGCGTCCCCCGCCGTCGCCGCTGCCGACCGGCGATTAGCCTCGTCATCGCAGGGCGAAGCCCCATGCGAGCGCCATGATCGCCATCGCCGCAAGCCCCGCAAGCCACTGCGGAGCGCGCGCCAACCGCGAGTCGATGATCACGCAGGCGCTGGCCCAGCCGATGAGCACGCCGACCCCGAAACCCAACAGATGCGCCATGCGGTCGGTGTGCCGACCGGCCGTACCGAGCCAACCCAGCAGTACCACGCCCGCGCCGAGCGGGATCCAGCGGCGCAGCCCGCTGTGCGGCTCGTGGCGCCCTTTCCACCAGGTATGCGCGGCCATCATGCCCAACGCCGTGAACACGGCGGTCGAAGCGCCGGCGGAACGATATCCGGGTGGCCCCAGCAGGCCCTGCAGCAGGTTGGCGATGCCCGCGCCCACGACGATCAGCAGCCACGCGGTGCCGGCCCCGAGCTGACGGCCGGCGAAATAGCCGAACCAGATGCCGGCGAGCAGATTGCCGGCCAAGTGGGGTCCGCTCAGATGCAGCGTCAGACAGGTCCAGGCCCGCCACCACTGTCCGTGCTGCACCCGCGCGCCGTACAATTCGCCGCGGCCGAACGCATCAAGGCTCACCAGTCCATTGGCGGTGGCGTACGCGACACCCAACAGCCACGCGGCGTAGGCGACACAACCCACCCAGGCATGGGCGAACAGCCGCTGCGGCCGCGATGCCGGCGGGGCGATCCGCGGCGAATTCTCCAGATCGTACTGGCGCAGGTGCACACTCGCCTGCTCGACATCGCCCGCGGCGACCTGCAGCACGAAGCGGCCGTCCGCGTTGATGACCTCGCTGGCGATGCCGACCGCCGTGAGCACGAGCGCACGCTCCTGGCACGCGCGGCGGCCGCGGGAGCGAAAGACCTCGACGTCGGTCTGGCCCACCGGACGGGCGGCGCGCAGACCGCGGCCTTCAGGGCGTGGAGACACGGTCGCATCGTCCGCGTCGACGCTGTGCACTTCTACGTATGGCGCTAGGCATGGTTCGTCAGCATTATAGAATGTTCAAATGTATGGCAATCGCGCTGTCTGCGGGCATGATGAGCACTCTTACCTTCGATCCTGAGCTGCTGCGCCGCTACGATCGGCCCGGCCCGCGCTATACTTCCTATCCCACCGCACCGCAGTTCACCGCGGCGTTCACCGGCGCAGACTTGCGCGAGCACATCCGCCGCAGCAATGCGGCCGGTCGCGCGTTGTCGATCTACGCGCACATGCCGTTCTGTGCCAGCCCGTGCTTCTATTGTGCCTGCAACCGCGTGATCACCCGCGACACGGCGCGCGCCGAGCAGTACCTCGAGTGCCTGCTGCGCGAAGCGGCCGGGACCGGTGCGCAGTTCGACGGACGGCGCGAGGTCCTGCAACTGCACCTGGGCGGCGGCACGCCGAACTTCTTCCGCCCCGCGCAGCTCGGGCGACTGCTCGAGGCGCTCGGTCGGCGGTTCCGCCTCAGCGGGCGGCCCGAGCGCGACTTTTCCATCGAGCTCGATCCCCGCACGGTGCCGCCGCAGGAAATCGCCGAGCTCGCCGCGCTCGGGTTCAACCGCGCGAGCCTGGGCGTTCAGGACTTCGATCCGCTGGTACAGCGCGCGGTCAACCGCATCCAGAGCGTCGAGGAAACGCTCGGGGTCATCGAGGCATGCCGCGCGAACGGCTTCCGCTCGGTCAACGTCGATCTCATCTACGGTTTGCCGATGCAGACGCTCTCGGGCTTCGAGCGCACACTCACAACAGTCATCGGCGCGCGCCCCGACCGGCTCGCCGTTTACGGCTATGCTCACCTTCCGGAGCTGTTCAAGCCCCAGCGGCATCTGGACGCCACTTTCCTGCCCCATCCGGAGCTGCGCATCAGGCTGCTCGCCATGACGATCGAGCGGCTCTCGGCGGCCGGCTACCGCTACATCGGCATGGACCACTTCGCGCTGCCGGAGGACGATCTCGCGCGCGCGCGCGAGGCCGGCGGCCTGCAGCGCAACTTCATGGGCTACACGACCCACGCGGACAGCGACCTGATCGGCCTCGGCGTCAGCGCCATCAGCCACATCGGCGCCACCTTCAGCCAGAATGAGCGCGACCTGGCCGGCTGGCACGCCGCGGTCGAGGCGGGTCGGATGCCGCTGTGGCGCGGCCTGGTCCTCGACGCCGACGATCTGCTGCGGGCGGACGTCATCCAGCAGGTGATGTGCCGGGGAGAAATCGACGTGCGGGCGACCGAGGCGCGTCACGCGATCGAGTTTCAGACGTACTTCGCATCCGCCGCGAGCGCCCTGCGCACGCTCGAGGCCGACGGCCTGGTCGCGATCGACCCTGCTGTGATCCGCGCCACCACCCGCGGCCAGCTGCTGCTGCGGCTGATCGCCATGTGCTTCGACCGCTATCTCGGCGCGGCTCCCGCGTCGGCCGCGGCACCGCGCTACTCGCGGGTCGTCTGATCCGGCCGGCCGCCGCTCAGCGGAAGGCGACAACGATGAGCGCGGTCAGGATCAACAACGCCAGCGCCTGCGTCCGGTAGCTGGCCGTCACGCCCACGTCGCGCAGCCTGCGGGTCTCGGCGCGATAATCCGCGCGGCGCCAGAGCAGCGCATCGACCTCGACACTCGGGGCCGCCGGCCAGCGCAGGCTAGCCGCGATCAGCACCGCGAGATCGATCGCGAGCAGAACGGGCGCGGCGTACAGAAACTGCAGCCGCACCACGTGCAACACGATGGTCAGCAGAAACAACGCCAGGCCGCACAGGGTGCCCACCAGCAAGGTGGCGCGCGCGCCGGCGGCGTTGGCGCCTCGCCAGAACAGCCCTGCCGCGAACAACGCGACGATCGGCGGCACAGCGTAGGCGAGCACCGCCTGCAGGTACTGCCAGAGGTCGCCGAATCGCTCGATCTGCGGCGCCCACAGCACGGCCACCGCGAGCACCCCGAGCGTGCTCAGGCGCCCGATGCGCACCAGTTGCGCCGCGGTCGCACGCGGCGCGATGTGCCGGATCAGGTCCACCGTGATGAGGGCGGAAGCACAATTGAGCGCCGAGGCGATCGTGGCCAGCGTGGCGGCGACGAACCCGGCGGCCACCAGTCCCAGCAGTCCGGCCGGCAGCAGGCCAAACATGAGCCGCGGGTAGACCTGGTCGGGATTTGCCAGATGCGGGTACAACACGATCGCGCACGTGCCCGGCAACACCATGAGGAACAGGCCCGTGAGCTTCAGCAGACCCGTCAGCAGCGCGCCGCGGCGGCCGTCATCGAGCGAGCGTGCCGAGAGTACCCGCTGCACGATGTAGTGATTGGTGCACCAGTAATAGAACCCGAGCACCGGTATGCCGAACAGCAGTCCCGGCCACGGCACGCCCGGATCGCCCGCCGGCCGGATCAGGGCGAGCATGCCGGGATTGACGTGGCTCGTCAGAGCGTGCCAGCCGCCGACGCGCATGAAGGCCGCCACCGCGATGATGAGCGCACTGCCGAACAGGAGCACGGCCTGTACCGATCCGGTCCACATCACCGCGCGCAAGCCGCCGGTGAGCGTGTACAGGCACGCCGCGCCGGCGAGCAGCGCGCCGAGCGCCCACAGCGGCACACTCGGGACAAACAGGCGGCACACGAGAGAGCCGCAATAGAGCGCGGCGGCGGAATCGACGAACACCAGCAGGAACAACGTCAGCGCCGCGAAATACACGCGTGCGCCGCGGTCATAACGGCGCTCGAGGAATTCCGGCATGGTGTAGACGCGGCTGCCGAGCAGCGTCGGCAGCAAGAACACGCAGAAGAACACGAGGATGACCGCCGCCGACCATTCGTAATCGTAGACCGAGATACCGTACGCGTAGGCGGCGCCCGCCAGGGCGACGATTGCCGTCGAGGAGATGTTGGACGCATACAGCGCCAGACCGATTGATGGCCAGCGCGAGGCGCGCGAGGCGAGAAAATAATCATCCAGAGTGCGTTGGCGCCGCGAGACGAGCAGGCCAAAGCCGACCATCCCGGCGGTACATGCCAACGCGATGAGCGGCGCGAGCGGCCCCGGCGCGCGCATCAGCCCACGCGCCTTGGCTGCGTTTCGCGCGGCGAGAGGCTGATTGACAGCGCTGACATTTCGACTATTCTAGCAGCATGCGCAGAGCGGCTGCTCCCGGTCGCGGCTCCGCGACCATCGAAGTGGTGGCGGATCGAGCCGGGGTCTCGCCGAAGACCGTGTCCCGGGTCATCAACAACGAGCGCGGCGTGCGGTCCGAGACGCGCGAGCGCGTGTTGACGGCGATTCGCCATCTCGATTACCAACCGAACCTCGCCGCGCGCGGTCTCGCCGGCGACCGCTCGTTCCTGATCGGTCTGTTCTACGACCACCCGGGCGATTATCTCAGCGAATTCCAGACCGGCGCCGTGCAGCGCTGCCGCGAATCCAACCTGCATCTGATGGTCGAGCCGCTGCAGGCGGCGAGCCCCGAGCTGGGTCGCGATCTCAGCATGCTCATCCGCCAACTGCGGCTGGAAGGCGTGATCCTGCTGCCACCGCTCAGCGACCTGCCGGTGGTGCACGCCACTCTGGCCGCCGCGGGGATCCCTGCCGTGCACATCGCGCCGATGCGCCAGCAGAACGACGCCCCCTCGGTCGACACCGATGATCGCGCCGCGGTCCGCCAGCTCACCACCGAGCTGCTGCGGCGCGGTCACCGCCGGATCGGGTTCATGCTCGGCCGGGCCGGCCACCGCGCCACCGAGCAGCGCTACCTCGGCTTCGCCGATGCGATGCATGCGAACGGTCTGGACATCGACCCGCAGCTGGTACAGACCGGCAACTTCGAGTTCGCCGAGGGACTCGAGTGCGCGCGCCGCATGCTCGACTGTCGTCCGCGTCCCACCGCGATCTTCGCCAGCAACGACGACATGGCCGCCGCCGCGGTGTCCGCGGCGCGGCAGGTGAGCCTGGTGCTGCCCCGGCAACTGTCGATCGTCGGCTTCGACGATGCGCCGGTGGCGTCCATGGTGTGGCCGCAGCTCACCACGGTCCGCCAACCGTTGCGGGCCATCGGCCGCGTCGCCGCCGAGCTCATCAGCGAGTACCAGCCGCACCGGCAAGGCTGGCCGCGCCCGGTGCCGCGGCGGCATCTGCCTCTGGAGCTGGTCCTGCGCGGCTCGCTCGCCCCGGCGCCGCAGGACTCCTGACGTGCGGCGCGCCGCGGCACTCGCCGTGTGCCCGGTCGCAGCCGTCGCGCTTGCGGCCGGCGCGGCATCGCTGCACAGCCTGGGACCGTACAATGTCGCAACACTCGCCGGCGGCATGGGCCTGACACGTCCGCTGCCGTCCAACGCGGCGGTGTTGCGCGCCGGCGCCTCCTGGTCGATCAGCGCCTGGGTCCGGCCGACGGTCGAGGGACCGGGCCCGGTGATCATCGGCGGACTGGGCGCGGCGCCTCCGGGAGACTGCGACTGCCTGGTGGTGCGCGACGGACGGCTCGCACTGTGGCTGAGCGGCGGCGCGCGTCTGCGGACCACCACGCCATTGCCCGTCGGGGCGTGGCATGCCGTCGTCGCAACCTACCGCCGCGGCACGGTGCGACTGTATCTCGATGGCCAACCGATCGGAACGCTGCACGCGGCGAGCGCGCCGGTGCGCCCGCAGGTGACGCTCGCGCCGGCTCTCCCGCACGCGCACTTCGGCGGCTCACTGGCGCACTGGCGTGTGCACACCCGAGCATGGACGGCCGCACAGGCAGCGCGATTCGCGCGTCACCCCCCGACATTCGGACTGATCGAGTTCTATCACGTGGGCGTCGGCTGGCCGCTGCAGAAGCGCGCATGGCGTGGGCTGCAGCATCCGCAGCCGGCCTGGACGCTGCCGCACTCCCGGGCGCCCGGGGGGCGATGGCGGCAGCCGCCGCCGTCGAGCAGCAGAAGAACCTATCCACAGGCCGAGCCGGTACGGACCGAAGCACCGTTGCAGCCGACCGCCGACGACACCTGGATGGTGACTGACTGGCGCCTGCAGGCCGCGCCGAAGGTGCATGCCTCGGGAGCACGACTCTCTCGGGCCGGCTATGACGATGCCGCCTGGTATCCGGCGGTCGTGCCGGGCACGGTGCTCACCACGCTCGTGGCGCGAGGCGTCTATCCGGACCCGTACTACGGCCTGAACGATCTGTTGATTCCTGAGCGCCTCGCGCGACAGGCATATTGGTATCGCACGGCGTTCGTCGCACCACGTTCCTGGCACGGCCGGCAGCTCACGCTCCGCTTCGGTGGAATCAACTACGCGGGCCGGATCTGGCTGAACGGCCAACCTGTCGGACGGACGCGTGGCGCGTTTGTGCGGGGAGTCTTCAATGTGACCGGCCGGATCCGCCCGGAGCGGCTCAATGTGCTGGCCGTGCGTGTCGCACCGCCCCCGCACCCGGGCATTCCCTATGAGAAATCGATCGCCGCGGGACCCGGCAACAACGGCGGGGCGCTGGCGCTCGACGGTCCGACGTTCATCGCCACGGGAGGCTGGGATTGGATGCCGGTGGTGCCCGATCGGGATATCGGCATCTGGCAGCGGGTCGTGATCCACGCGAGTCGCAGGTTGCTGCTGCGTGCGCCGCACGTGATCACGCGCCTGCCGCTGCCGCGCCGGCGGCCGGCCGATGTGACGATTGCGGTTTCCGTCGTCAACCGCGATCCCGGGGCGGTATCGGCCACGCTGGTGGCGCGTTTTGGCGCCATCACGGTACGCAAGCAGCTGCGTGTGGCGCCGGGAACGACGCGCGTGCGGCTCACGCCGGCGGCCTTCCCGGCGTTGCGCGTGAGGCGTCCGCACCTGTGGTGGCCGAACGGGTATGGAGCCCCGTATCTGTACAAGCTCTCGCTGGCCGTGTATGAGCGCCCGGCAGCCGGCGTGCAGCGACTCTCCGATCGGCGCACGCTGCACTTCGGCATTCGGCAGATCACCTACGGCCTGTCGCTGTTCGACGGCAAGGGCCGGCTGCGCCGCGTCGTCGTCGATCCCACCGCCGGCACGCTTGCCGGCACGCCCGATCTGATCGACGTGCGCCATCGGGCCATCAAGCGCACGCCGAACGGCTGGGCTGCCTCGCTCACCGCGGCCGGCGAACATTCCGCGGCCGTGCGGCCCTCGCCCGACACCTCGCTCTCGCCCTTCCTCGTCATCCGGGTCAACGGCGTACGCATCGCAGCCCGCGGGGGCGACTGGGGGATGGACGATGCGTTGAAGCGCATCTCCAGCGCGCGCCTGCGACCGTATTTCCGGCTGACTCGCCGGGCGAATCTCGACATCATCCGCAACTGGCTCGGACAAAACACCGAGCCGGCGTTCTACCGGCTGGCCGACCGCTACGGCCTGCTGGTGCTCAACGATTTTTGGGAATCGACCCAGAATTTCCAACTGCAGGCCGAGAATCCGCAGTTGTTCCTCGCCAACGCTCAAAACGTGATCGAGCGCTACCGCAACCATCCCTCGATCGCGGTCTGGTTCGGCCGCAACGAGGGCGTGCCGCAGCCGATCATCGACAATGGGTTGGCGCGCCTGGTGAACAGGCTCGACGGCACGCGGCTGTACCTGCCCAGCTCGAACCGCATCAATCTGCAGGGCAGCGGCCCGTACGACTACCGCCCGCCCGTGCAGTATTTCACCCGCCTCGCGCGCGGCTTCTCGGTGGAGGTCGGCACGAACTCGCTGGCCTCGCAGCGCACCCTCGAGGCGATGATGCCGAAGGCCGACCTCTGGCCAATCAGCGACACCTACGCCTATCACGATTGGAACTTCGGCGGCAACGGCAACGTACGGGTATTCATGCGCGCGATGGACCGGCAACTCGGCGCGCCGCACAGCCTGGCCGGCTTCGAGCGCCGCGCGCAGCTGATGGATTACGTGGACTACCGGGCGATCTTCGAAGGCTTCAACGCGCACCTTTGGACAAGAAACAGCGGCCGGCTGTTGTGGATGACGCAGCCGGCCTGGCCGAGCAACATCTGGCAGATCTACACCTCGGACTACGCCACCGCCGGCGCGTATTTCGGCGTCGAGGAGGCGTGCCAACCGCTGCACGTGCAGATGAACCTGCCGGATTATTCGCTCGCCGTCGTCAACACCACGCGCCGGGGGCGCGCCGGCCTGATCGTACGCAGCCGGATCCTGTCCCTGCACGGACGCCTGTTGGCGACACGCCAGATGAACGTCACGGCACCGGCGGACGCCGTGGCGACTCTGCCGCGGCTCGATTTGCCACGGTACCTGCACGGTCACCGGCTGATATTCGTTCAGCTACAGCTGCTGAACGCCACTGGGCGCGTCTTGAGCGAGAACGTTTACTGGAGGGGCCGTACCCCGACCAGTTTGCGCGCATTGCATACTCTGGCGCCACAGGACATTGGACTCAGCGCATCGGCGCGGGGCCGAGACGCCTCCGGAAAGGACCGCGTGATCTCCGTCACGCTCGTCAATCACGGTCATGAGCCGTCGGTGACGCTGGTCGTCACGGCCCTCGATCGCCATGGTCAGCGCGTGTTGCCGGTCTACTACAGCGCCAACTACGTCACGCTGATGCCGCACGAGACGCGGCGGCTTCGAATCCTGTGCCCCGTGCGCGGGGCGCGCTGTGCGCGAATACAGCTGCACGGTTGGAACGTCCGGCCGAGGAGCGTGCGCATCAGGCCCCGGCGGTGAGCATTGGGCACTGCGGCTCAGCGGCCCTCGAGCGCCGCGGCAAGCGAGCTGATCGCGCCGATGATGTGATAGAAGCTGCTCGCCGGTGAAGGCTCCGCGACGAAAGCGCCGTTGCTCAGGCGGCGGTCATACCAGAGCCCGGGCTGCGGCGTTGCCAGATAAGCCAGCAGGGTCTCAGTCGCCACGGTGGCGCGCCTCCAATATTGCGCTTTGCCGGTCAGACAGGCCAATCGGGCGTACGTCTTCACCCGCTCCGTCTGCGGCCAGAGCCGCGCATCGGGATCGAGAACCGTCAGATCGGGATGCAGCGCGCTCACGACGAAGCCTGACTGCACGCCGCGCGTCTCGGCGATTTCCGCCAGCCGCAGGGCGGCCTCGCGCAGGCGCGCCCGGGCAGGATCGAGCTGGAGCAACAGTCCCGCCCACTCGAACAAATGGCCGGGCTCCACCGCCCCGCTGCGGGAGTTGGAACTAGTAGCCGCGAAATCGTATTGCTCTCGCAGCACACCGCTGTCGGGCTCAATCAGGCGCTCGAGCGCGAGCGCCGCGATGGCGTCGGCCCGCTGCCGCCAGTGCGGCGCCGCGTCGATCTGCGCCCAGGCGAGCAGCGCCTCGAGCAGATGCATGTGCGGATTGGCGAGCAGCGGTCCCGGGGCCGCCGAGTCCGCTCGGAATCCGACCTGAGCGGGCAACCGGCGGTTGATCTGCTCCCAGAGCGTCGCGGCGCGCTCGGCGCAACCGGCGCCCGCCCCGAGCGCGCGATGTGCGGACGCGAGCGCAAGAAGCGCGAACGCCTGGTCGTAGAGTAGTGCGCGATCCTCCAGCACCTCGCCGTCCGGTCCGAGCACTGCGCGGAACAGCCCGTCGGGCCGTTGGCAGTGAGTGAACACGTGATCGAGCCCGCCGATCACCCGCGCGCGGGCGTCACCGGGCCACCCCAGCGCCGCGGCGCGTGCAAAGCAGTGGATCTGGCGCAGCTGCACTCGGGTGCGGCGCGGGTCCGTCAGCACCGGGCCATCGGCTGCGAGGCGCTCGTGGAAGCCGCCCCGCGCGCTGTCCCAACCGCGCTGCGACCACAGAGGGTAGGCCGCCTCGAGCAGCCAGCGATGAAGTGCGTCGTAAAAGCTGCGCGCAGCCTCGGTGCCCTCGCCGCCCATGCGCCTACCTCCGTTTGCGACCGAGGACTGCCTCCCGATGGCCGGTCCCGCCGCTGCCGCCGCTTGCAGCCGGCCCTGCCGATGGCGCGACCGACGCCTGCGGCGAAGGTTGATCGGCCAGCTGCGTCGATCCCGGCAACACGCGGGTCGCGCCCGGCCGGGCGCCGACTTTGCTGATCGCGGCCATGTCCCGGTTGCCGGCGGTAAAGGTCATGGCGCCGAAGGCGAGACGCGAGACCGCTAGAGCCGTGTGGCCGAGCATTGAATTTTGCATGACAGGAGCTCCTGGTCGGTCGCCGACCTCATGGTCCCGGCCGAGGGTGCGATGAGCCGCAGCCATTTTAAATCCGGATCCGCTGCCAGGCGCACGAGCGCCAGCGCAAGAACAGCGCCGAGCCCAGCAGCACGACGTAAATGATGACGGCGCTCCAGCCCCCGCGGGCGCCCCAACCAAATTGCGGCAGGAAGTGGACCCAGCCCTGCCCGGGCGCAAACGTGAACGCATGCGCGAGCGGCAGAAAGACGAGCCAACACACCGGGAAGATCAGCGCCGCCGGAACGCGCACGTCGCCCGCACCGCGCAGGCACATGCTGCTGCCGAGATTCAGACCGTCGAAGAACTGGTACGCCGCCGCGAGCCACAACAGTTGCGTGCCGAGGCGCACCGCCTGATCCGAGGCGCGATCGTGCGCGCCGGCGAAAAGAGGCATCAGCCAAGGGCCGGCCAGGGCCAGCGCGAGACCGATCCCGCCCATCACCAGCGCCGCGAGCAGGATGACCCGGGTTCCGAGCCGCAGCGCCCACGGCCGAGCGCCGGCCCCGATCGATTGGCCGACCAAGGTGGCCGCGGCCGTGGCGATGCCTATGCCCGGCATGTACGCGATGGAGGTGAGCACGGTGACCATCTGTGTCGCGGCACCGCTGATCATCCCGTAGCGCACCTGCATCATCTGAAATACCGAGAAGCCCAGCACGTCGGCCGCCGGCATCAGCCCCAGCGGGAACCCCAGCCGAAGCTGGCGGCGCACGGTGTGCCAGCGCGGACGCCACGTGAGGTGCGAATTGAAGGCCGCGCGAATCGGCGAGCGCAGGAACAGCACGAAACCGAGCACGAAGCCGGCCGCCTGCGCCGCGTTGCTCGCCCAGGCCGAGCCGGCCACTCCCCAGCCAAAATGAAAGATGAACAGATCGTTGAATATCGCATTGGCAACCGCCGCCGCCGCGGCCACCATGAAGCTGATCCGGGTGCGACCGATGCCGTTGAAAAACCCCATCATCGCCCATGCCGCCACCGCGATCGATGCGCCGCCGATGCGCGGCAGCCAAAACTGCTCGGCCAGCCGCGCGATCCGTGGCGCAAATCCGCAGGGTGTCAGGATCATCCGGCCGGCCAGTCCGAGCAGAATGCAAATCGGCACGATGCACAGCGTAATCCACAGCGCCGCCCAGGTGGCCTGCGCGGCGCGGCGAAATCGCCGCGCGCCATGCGCGTGCGATGCCA
>JAJZZR010000554.1 GCA_021797465.1 Pseudomonadota bacterium
GGGCTCGACGTCGAATGCCGCCTGGTCATTGCCGCGGCGCAGCCATTCGTTGTCGAGAGCGGTATGGAACACCTGTGCGATCAGCTGCGCCATGGCGCTGCCGCCGGCGCCGTGCGCAAGCTCCACTCGGCCGGAGCGAACATCGAGCAGCCGGCGCAGCGGTCGGCTCATTGGTGCCCCCTCGCCGCGACTCCCGCCTCCCTCGGCTGAGGATCGCGAAAGCGCTTGTAAGTCCAGTGCGCGGCGCACGCGCCCTCCGCGGACACCATGCACGAACCCATCGGCGCCTCGGGCGTGCACACCGTGCCGAAGAGCTTGCAATCGGTGGGCCGCTTCACGCCGCGCAGCACCGCGCCGCACTGACATCCCGGAACCTCGCGCGCGGGAAGGTCTTGCAGCGCGAAGCGCCGCTCGGCGTCGAACTCGGCATAGGCGCTTTTCAACCGCAGCGCGCTGTAGGGGACCTGTCCAAGCCCGCGCCACTCGAAGCTCTTGCGCAGCTCGAAGAGCTCGGCGACATCGTGCTTCGCGTGCTCGTTGCCTTCCGGACGCACGGCCCGCCCGTACTGGTTCTCGACCTCATGGCGTCCGTCGTTGACCTGCCGGATGAGCATGAGTATCGCCTGCAGCAGATCCAGCGGCTCGAACCCCGCGATGACCACGGGCTTGGCGAACTCCTCGGCGAAGTACGCATAGGGTTCGCTGCCGATGATCGTACTGACGTGCGCGGGCCCGATGAACCCGTCGATCCGCACCCGCCCGAGCTCGCGCACATCGGGGCTTTCCAGAATGTTCTGGATCGCCGCGGGCGTCAGGACGTGATTGCAGAAGACACTGAAGTTCTTCACACCGAATCGCGCGGCGAGCCGGATCGCCAGCGCCGTCGGCGGAGTCGTGGTCTCGAAGCCGATCGCGAACAGCACGACCTCGCGCCGCGGCTCGGCCCGGGCGAGCGCCACGGCATCGGCGGCCGAATAGATCATGCGCACGTCGGCGCCCGCCGCCTTGGCCCGCAGCAGCGACACGCCCCGCGAGCCCGGCACGCGCATCATGTCACCGTAGGTGCACAGCGTCACTCCCGGCCGCTCGGCGAGCCGGATGGCGGTGTCGATGCGCGCCACCGGCAGAACGCACACCGGGCAGCCCGGCCCGTGGATCAGCCGCACCGAGCCGGGCAGCAGATCCTCCAGTCCGTAGCGGGAAATGGCATGGGTGTGCCCGCCGCAGAACTCCATGAAGTGGTAGCCGCCGGCGCCGCCGGCGACTTCCGCCGCGACGCGATCCGCGATCGCGCGCGCAAGCCGGCCGTCGCGGAATTCGTCCGCGTGCTTCATTCGGCCGGTCCGCCCGCCGCGTCCGCGCAAAGACCGGCGTCGGCGGCCAGCCCGCGCAACGTCGCGAGCATCTCGGCGGCCCGGTCTTCATCGATCAACGCCATGGAGAACCCAACATGCGCGAGCACGTATTGTCCCGGCTGCGCCTCCGGGGTGTAGGCCAGGCTGATTTCCTTGACGACCCCGCCGAAATCGATGCGCGCGGTACGAACCAGGGGATCGTCGCCGCAAACGCTGACAATTCTGCCGGGTATCGCCAGGCACATGCGCCACCCCTCGAGTCACACTGACGGCCTACCGTGCCGCAGCGGCGCGCTCTCTTGAATACGTACCTGTGCGGATTCGCCGGCCAATCGTACGTATCGACCCGCATAAGCCCGTCCGGGATGCTGCCGCAAATGAACGCACGGCGTGTCGGCGCACTCTGTTGGATGGCGACCCTGGCCGCCGCGACGTTGCTGCTCGGACCGGCGGCCCGAGCCACGCCCCCGGGGACGGGCGAAGCCGCACCCGCCCCTGCGGCCGCGGCGCCGATCCCCAACACCGAGTGCCTCGCCTGCCATGCCACCGGCGTGATGGGTGCGCCGAAGATCGATCCGCGGGTGCTGGCCCATTCGGTGCACGCCTCGCTCGCCTGTGTCAGCTGTCACGACTCGATCAAGGGGATACCGCATCCGCCACGGGTTGCCGCGGTCGAGTGCACGAGCTGCCACGTGACCGAAGGTCGGGCCCTGGCCCACGGCTCGCATGCCCCGCCGATGACGCCGGAGCCGCCTGCCAAGGGCGCCGGCCGCGCCACCCCCACCTGTATCACCTGTCACGGCGCGCACGATGTGCAACCGGTGACCCATCCGCCGTTCCTGAGGCGCGTCACTCGCACCTGCGCCGGATGCCACGCCCAGGCCTATCGCTCCTACATGAGCACCCCGCACGGACAGGCGGCCACGCTCGGCATGAAGCGGGCCCCGACCTGCATCAACTGTCACGACCCGCACAGCGCGCTGCCCCCGTCCAACCCGCGGTCACGCCTCTTTGCGCGCAATCGACTCGCGACCTGCCGGAGCTGCCATGCCGGAGCCACGGCGAAATTCACCGGCTTCGATCCGCATCCTCGGCCGGGCGATCCGCGCCGCTCCGCCGTGCTGACCGGCGTGCATGACTTCATGGTGGTGCTGCTCATCGGCGTGTTCGGCTTCTTCGGCCTGCACACGATGCTGTGGCTGCAGCGCGGTTTCGTCGGCCGGTTGCGCGGGGAGCTGCGGCGGGTGTCGCATTTCAGCGGTCCGCACATCCAGCGTTTCACCGTTGTGGATCGGCTGACACACGTGACCGTGATCCTGAGCTTCATGCTGCTGGCCCTGACGGGTCTGGCGCTGATGCATCCGCGGACCGCCTGGGCGCGCGCCATCACCGCCTTCTTCGGCGGCCCGCACACGATGAGCATCGTGCACATCGTCAATGGCGGGATCACCTTCGGCTACTTCTTCTTTCACCTGTGCTACCTGGGCTACCGCGTGGTGGTGAAAAAGCAGCGCTACCGCCTCCTGGGGCGTGATTCGCTCGTGCCGAACTGGAAGGATATCGTCGATATCGGACGCAACTTCCGCTGGTTCCTGTATCTCGGGCCGCAGCCGCGCATGGGCCGCTGGACGTACTGGGAGAAATTCGATTACTGGGCGGTGTTCTGGGGCGTGGTGATCATTGGCGTTTCCGGGCTGATGTTGTCCGCGCCGGTGTATTTCACACGCTTCGTTCCGGGGATCGCGCTGAACGTCGCCCTGGTCGTGCATTCCGAGGAGGCGCTGCTCGCGACCGGTTTCATCTTCATTTTCCACTTCTTCCACAATCACCTGCGGCCCGAGAAGTTTCCGATCGATATCTCGATTTTCACCGGCCGGGTGCCGCTCGATCGGTTCAAGGAGGAGCGGCCGCTGCAGTACCAGCAGCTGGTGGACGAAGGCCGGCTCGAGCGGTCGATCGTGCCGGCGCCCTCGCCCTTCATGACGGCCATCAGCGTGATCTTTGGCTTTGCCGTAGTGATCACCGGTATTGCGCTGATCCTGCTGGTGATCTTCGCCGGATGAGCGGCCGGGAACGCGCCCGATCCTCTCTCGTGACGCAGGTTGGAAAAAAGTGACGCCCATACAGACAACGCCCGCCGAGCCGACCGCCGCCGCGCTCGGCGGCAGCTCGCTCGCGGCCCGGGGGCGGCGGCTGGCGCTCGCGACGCGGCCGGCCTTTGCGCCCGCATCCCTCGCCTCGGTGGTCATCGGCAGCGCCTGGGGCTATCGGGTCACCGGACGGATCTCCTGGAGCCTGGCCCTGCTTGCCCTGCTCGCGACGCTGTGTGTTCACTTGGCCGCGAACGTCCTCAATGACGTCAGCGATGATCTGTCCGGCGCCGACCGGGACAACGAGGCCCGAATCTTCCCCTACACCGGCGGCTCACGCTTCATTCAGAACGGGGTGATGAGCCCGCACGAGATGACACTCTGGGGCGTAACCCTGCTCGCCGCTGCCGCGGTGCCAGGCCTCGCGCTGGTCGAGCTGCGCGGGCCGGGGGTGCTGGCCTTCGGCCTGGTCGGGGTCGCCCTCGGCCTCGCCTACTCCCTGCCGCGGATCCAGCTCGTCGCCCGTGGCCTCGGCGAGGCCACCATCGCCGTCGCGTTCGGGGTTCTGCCGGTGGCGGGCGCGGCATGGCTGCAGAGCGGGCGGCTCGACGCCGCCAGCATTCTGATATCGGTGCCCGTGGGCTTGTGGGTCGCGGCGATTCTACTGATGAATGAGGTGCCCGACGTGGAGCCCGACGCGCGCGCCGGGAAGGCCACTCTCGTGGTCCGGCTCGGGATGAAGGCCACGCGACGCTTGTATATTGCCCTGCAAGGCGGGGCCTGCGCGGCGCTGATTCTGGCCGCGGCCCTGGGCCTGATCCCGGCCTGGGCCGGCTTCGCCTGCCTGCTGTTGCTGCCCGCGGCATGGCGCGCCGCCGGTGCGATCACCGAGCCGCCCGAGACCGCCTCGCTGCGCCGCGGCATCCGCACCACACTGAGACTACACTTGGCCGGCTCGGCGCTGCTGTTGGTCGGCGTGTTGGGCCCGGCCTTCGTACACTGAGCCGCGCGCAGGAGAGCCCCATGAATCGACAGCAGTGGTGCCAGCAGCTCTTCGAGAGCATCGACGGCAAACGCACCCGGGAATTCGTCAGTTTTCTCACGCCCGATGCCCGCTTCCGCTTCGGCAGCGCTCCCGCGGCGGAGGGCCAGACCGCGATCGCCCAGGCAGTGGACCGCTTCTTCGCCGGCGTCGCGTCCCTCTCGCATCGCGTGCTCGACCTGTGGGAGATGCCCGGACACGTCATCTGCCGGGGCGAGGTGCGTTACCAGCGGCTGGACGGCACGAGCGTGCAGGTTCCGTTCTGCGATGTGCTCGCGCTGCGCGGCGACAAGATCGCGCATTACGAGATTTATCTGGACCCGACCCCCCTCGCTCCCGGTTGAGCGCGCCGCCGCCGGCTCCCGGCGCCCCTGGGCCGCGGCAGCGAGACCCGAGGTCGCGTCAACGGCCGAAGCGCCGGCACGGCCCCGGGGCACCGTGCCCCAGGGCCTGCATCGGTCCCGCGCCGCGCACGTACGCTACCGGCCGCCGGCCTTGATGTAGGCCACGAGCGCCGCCAGCTGCGCGGCGCTCAACTTGCCCTGAAACGGCGGCATCATCGTGGCGGGCCCGAGTGCCTTCTTCGGGTCGAGAATGGCCTCCTCCAGCCGGTCGTCGGAATCGCCGACATAGCTCGACAGCGGCTTGGCCATGCCGCCGGCCGCGTGACACATGACACAACCCTGTGAGCTCGCCAGTGCCTTGCCTTCCGCCGCGGGCGTGGCCGCCGACGCCGCGGCTGCCGTGACGGCAAGCGCGAGCCCCAGTCCGGAAAGAATCAGACCTCTCATGCTCATCCGCGAATCTCCTCTGCTATTGTCCCAACCGGTACAGGAACGACACGCCGGCCAGATCCACGCCGTAGCGATACGGCTGCACTCCCAGGGCGAGCAGTTGCGGCACGGTGGCCGGATAGACGTTCTGCAACGCCCAGTCATTGGACCCGAAGTTGGCCCGCTCGTAGCGCAAGCGCAGCGACAGCGCCGCGGACCACCGGTAGCTCGCGTCGACCGTGACGGTATCGAGCGAGCTGCCATTCTGGGGGAATCCTCCGTAGCCACCCACGCTGTCGAGCGACATGTTGGCGCGTGAAGCCGCGTAGACGTACTCGGCCCGGACGTGCCACCGCGTGCTCACGGTCCACGTTCCGCCGGCGCCGGCGGTCCAGAAATATTCGCCCTCGCGCGCCCGCCAGACGATGTCGGCGGGGATCTGCAGGCCGTACTGCCCGGTTTCCAGGTGTTGGTAGCTGCTGTCGACATACAGGCTCCAGGGGCTGGCGGGCGACCACTCCAGCGTTGCGCAGAGTTCGCGCTCGCGTGCATCGCTCAGACCGAGCCGCGACAGGCGATACGCATCCGTGGCCGCGGTGCCCTGCAGCGAGAATGCGACCCGGCCGGTGATGGCCCAGGTGCCTCGGACCGTGAGGAACTCCCGATCGCGGGGCGCATAATCGTACGCCAGCAGCTGCGGATCCTCGCCCGCCGGCAGGACGGCCAAATCGAGCGCCGAGGCGTCGCGGCGCGAGCTGCCCCCTTTGACCGTGACGCTCACCGCCGTCACCGGCTCCACCGTCGCCTGGCCCCACGCCTGCAACTGGCTGAGCGAAGTCAGGACCTGCAGGGGCCCATAATGGGTGTGGCCGTACTCCCCGCCGACGCTCACCCGCGCCCAGCGGAACAGCCGGTAGGACGCGCTCCCGGTGAGCCGCACACGATCCTCTCCGTAGCGCGGGGTGACACCGATGCCGCCCGGAAAAGTGTCCGTCACGATGTAGGGAATCGCAAGCACCGCGGTGTGATCGTCATGGCCGTCATAGGTCGCCCGTCCGAGCAGATCGAGCCGAGCCAGCGGCCGCAGCGCGAGCCCCAGCGCGTAATGTGTCAGGTCGATGTTGCCGGGAAGCGAACCGGACAGCGGCGCCGGGCCGCCTGGGAGCGTGCTGCCGGGAACGAAAGTCCCCTCCTGGGCGAGGCGGCCGAGGGAGGCGAGCCAGCTGATCATGCCCGACCAAATCGGCAGCGACACCTGGCCCGAAACCGACGCCTCCTGCAAGTCATTGTCGGGCGGAAGTGACAGCAGTCCCGCCGTGGAGCCCGGCACGAGGGGCTGATAGGGGTTCTGGAACAGCAACGCGTCCAGCTTGTCGTCGAACCAGGAGCCTTGATAAGCGATGCGCACGCTGGCGCCGGCATCGGCCCAGACCGCGCCGGCGCGCACATTGTCGGTCTGATAATCGATCGGCTCCGGCAGCTGCACCGCTTCGGTCAGAAAGCTCGCTCCCGTGGCGTCGGTACCGGTCCGCTCCGTATGGCTGAGCGTGCCGAACAGCGTCCAGACACTGCTCGTGAAGTACCGTCCGCTCAAAGTCACCGTGCGCCGGTCGGACTCGATGGGCACCGGCTCGAGGTCCGCCTGCAGGGCGCTCATGCCCGCCGTGGCATTGGCCGCCACCCACCCGCCCGGAAGCAGCAATCGACCGTCCCCGGCGCTGCGGTACGGGGTTTCGGCGTCGTCGTAGCGGCGCAGCGGCTGCCCCTGGTAGGTGACATGGATCTCGTAACGACCCTCCTGACCCGCCGTCACCGCGATGCGCCGCGAAGCAAGGCCCAGGTGTCGCGCCTCGAAGCTGCCGTAGGCCCCGTCCCGGGTGCGCCAGCGACCCTGTGCGCCGGCTTGCACGTACGCGCCCGGGTGATCGATGCCGTTGTAGCGTCCGGAGGCGAAATTCGCGCCGTTGGCATAGATCACCCCCGCTTCGACCTTCGCCTTCGCGCCTGTGTAGAACACACAAAGCTTGCACGTCCAAGCACTGGTGTCGGGCCGGGGCGCGGCGGCGCGCACCGCCGGCGCAGCCAGCATCGCCGCCACAGCCAGGGCGATCATCGACGCGGGACGCGCTCCGCGGTGCGGCACGGGCGAGGCATCAGCGCCTCGCTGTATCGAGCTCCCCGGGGACATGCTTGCTCCTAACGCATCAGGTCCTGCCCCGCCGGGCTGTTCGAGCCGTGGATGCGCGAGTGGCAGTTCACGCACCCGCCGATCAGCAGATAGGGGTTGGGAGTGCCGGCGGGCAACCCCTGCGGGCCGTACGGCACGGACGGATGGCCGGCCAGATCATGACATTGCTGACACAGGATGGGCGTCGGCTCTCTCAGCAGCGCCGGCACGACCGAGCCGTGCGGCGCGTGGCAGTTCAGACAGTCGTCGGAGACCGGCTGATGCGGCCATAGGAATGGGCCGCGCATCTCGGCATGGCAGGCGGTGCAAGTCGCGTTCACCGTGCTCTTCACGAGCATGTCCGCTCCCAACGAGCCGTGCGGATCGTGGCACGATGAGCATGTCATCGTTCCCTCCGGCACAGGATGATGAAACGGCTCGCGGAACCGCGCGACGACCCCCGCGTGGCACTTGGCGCAGACCGTCGCCTCGGTGGCCCGCATCCGCACCGGATCCGTGGCGCCGTGGATCTGGTGGCAGTCAGCGCAGGTGACGTCGTTGGCGGCATGCGCCCCGGTGAGCCACGCGTGCTGAACGTTCTTGTGGCAAGCCAGGCACATCGCATTTTGTCTGGCCGCGGGCGTCGGCGAATGCGGTCCGAATACGACGATGCCCGCCGGCTTCATCCCGAACGCTTTGACGTGGGCCCCGCCCGGTCCATGACAGGCCTCGCACTGCAGTCCGCCCGGTCCAAAGGGGCTTGCCGGGTTGTCGGGCTGCGCGTGCGGACTGCGGAAGATACCCATGACCCGCGCGTTGGTCCGATGACAGATCAGACAGGTATCGGCGCCCCGCGCGCTGTAGCCGAGCGCCGTGGGCGAATCGCTCGGCACGCGGGGCACCGGCGGTCCGGCGGGCGCCGCCGCGCGCCCCGGGCCACCGGCCGCGAGCAGCGCCAGCACGGCCACCGCCGGCGCGATGAGCGACCAGGACCGCAGGGTGCGCAGGCGCTGGGCTGTCATGGGCGCGGCTTCCCCGGCTCAGTCACTGTTGCTCGGGAAATCCGCCAGGTCGTGCATGACCGCAACGTCGGCGATGCCACCCGGTCCGTGGCACAGCGCGCAGGTCTCGACGCTCGGCGAGACCAGCGCCCCAGTGGCCGTCTTGCCCGCCGCGAAGTTCCCGCCGTTCTGGATCATGTGCTCCTCGGCCGTCTGACTCGTATGGCAGCTAGAGCAGATCGCGGCGTTCGGCGAAATCGCCACGTCGTCCGTGAGCGTCGTGCGGTTGTTCGACTCGATGGTCGGCCCCTGCAGTTGCGCACCGATCGCCGGGTAGTACGACTTGTTCACGTGACAGGCGTTGCAGTCCTCGAGATTTCCCGGAAAGGCGACATCGAAGGTCGTCGGCCGGGCGCCGTAGCTGCAGATGGTCAGCCCGTTCGGGTAGCGCGGATTACCGCTCGCATCGACCGCGCCTGAAGCATGGATCGCATGGATCAGCACCGCGAAGTCGATCGACTGCTCGGGGTTGGCGCCGGCGGTGCCGAGCGCAGCGCACAGGCCCGAAGCCGCCACGTGCTCTCCGGCGTCCGTGGCGTCGGGATTGTGGCAGCCCTCGCACAGCTCGATGTCGTCGGTTCGGTTCTGGCCATGCTCCGTCAGGTGGTAGTGACAGACGTCGCACTTGGTGATCGAGACCACCTGCGCGGGCGCGACGGCCGCGGCGTCGGTGATCGGAAAGTCTTGCGTGACTCCCGGGATCCCCAGCTCCACGTCGGTCGTCGCGCTCCCGCCCAGGTCGGGCAGGGCCACGACCGCCCGGCCTTCCACCGCCATCTGCCCCGAGCCGGTGGCCGTGGTCGGGATGGGTACCGGCGAGACGGCCGTGAACGTGCCGTTGCCGTTGTTGGTCACGCCGGCGCCCAGAAAGTCGATGGACACCGGCTGATTGGGTGTGCCGCTCGTGGCGGTGGCGCTGTTGGTCCCGATGTTCTGAAAGCCCGTGGTCGGCCACGCCATGTCGACTGTCAGATTGGCCCCGGGCAGCTGGAAGGGCCCGCCCGATGCGAGGATGTCGTAGGGTGAATCATTGTTCTCGGGATCGATGACCTCGAGGGTCACCGACGGCGTGTCCCCGGGCGCGGTGTTCGCGACATTCACGATCTTGAAGGCGAACTTGCCCGCGGCGGCATCCACCCCGAGGGTATGCGCGGCGGCCACCCGCAGCGTGCCGTTGTCGAGACCCGAGGTCGGACCGTGACAGGTCGAACACTGCGCATCGGTGGCCACGATCCCGTCATGACCTTGTCCGGTCGCGAAATCGATGTTGTCGTGACACGACGCGCATGTGGCGGCGGTGATCAGCGTCTGGTAGTCCCCTGACTGCGGTGCATCCGGGTCGTTCGGCGCGTGGCAGGTCGTGCAGAAACGGGTCCCGGACCCGGACACCATGCCGTTGTTGTTACTGAGATCCGACTGCGGATAGACGACGTTGCTGAAATCGTCGATCGAGTCCCGGTAGCCGAAGATATAGTAATGCGTACCCGCCACGACGCTCGGCAGATCGACGCCCATGTGGATCTTGTGAATCATCACCGAGAAATCCAGCGTGTTGCCGCTCGAGGGATCGATCGAGCTCGGATTGTGGCAAATGACGCAATACTGCACGTTGGTGCGCGCGCCGCCGTGGAAAGCGAGCTGCTGATGGCAGGCCAGGCACTGGGCGTCGGATACGGCGTCATTGGCATCGAACCCCGTGGTCGCGCCGCTTGCCGGGATGAACGTGTACACCGGACTGTTGGCCGCAGCGAGATTGCGGATCTCGAGGCCGACGCGGTGAACATAGCTCGGATCGTAGGTCACGACCGGATCGGTCTCGATGTCTTTCTTGAACTCGTACTGGTAGCTGCCGTTGCCATTGTCGATGAGCGTCCCGGCGGTGCCGGCTTCAGTGGTCGCCTGCGGCTCGGCCGCCGTACCCACCACCGGGTCGGTGGCCGTCCCGGCGGAGGCGGGCACGGGCTGCACCATGTTGTAGAGGTAGGACTGCCATTGCGGCCGCAGGAGCGGTGCCGGGGCCGACAGCCCCGGATAGGCATTCAGCGGCACGCCGGCGGGCACCAGCCGGGCGATGGCGAAACTCACATCGGCGGCGGGCAGGCCCGAGAGCGGCTGGCCGTTCTGATCCACGAGCGTGAAATCGACAACCGGCTGTCCCGAAGATGGAATAGTGACCTGGGTGATGGTCGCGGTGATTTTCGTGGCGGTGCTTACATCAAGAGCGCTCACCGTGCTGCTCGGCCCGGGCGGACCGGTGGGCCCGGTCGCGCCCGCGGCGCCGGCGGGGCCCGGCGCGCCGGTGCTGCCCGCGCATGCCGCGAGGAGCGCCACGGCTCCCAAAACAGCCAGTCTTCCGATCAGGCGGCCGGCCACGCAGGTGGCCTCGCGGACCTTACCCATTCGTGTCTCCCACGTCGCACTCCCGCCGATCACGGCGGACGTGTCACCGGGCAACGATGCTAGCGACGCGCGACAGCGCGAAGCAGTACGGAATTTCCGCAAAGAACCGGCCGAGGCGTGCCGGTCCGGTGCCCAACGGAAGCCGGGGCGAGTTTATGTTGCACCGGCGCCGCGGACCGCGGGCACGAGGTCCGCGGCGGCGGGGCGCCGCCCTTCGGTGCGAATGCGCAGGCGCATCTGGTCACGGAAGGTATTCACCGCCGTGAAGAACTCGCTCATCATCACCATCCAGCAGTACATGCCGCGCTCGGTCAGTCGGATCGCATCGGGGTCGAAGCGTATGGCACCGATCAGGCGCATGGCGGCCAGCTCCGGCGCCATGCGCCACCAGAACGAGCGGCCGTACTTGGCCGCGATGAAAGCGTACGGCAGAGACAGCCCGAACATCCGCACCAGGAAGTCGTAACGCATGCGCTGTTTGAGTGTCAGGACTTTGCAGTCCGTTATGCCGCTTTCCCCGGCCGCGATCCGCTCGCGATAGCGGTTCAGAGAGAACGTGGTCGAATACATCCGTCCACCGACATAGCTGAATGCGCCGCTGCCGACACCGACGTATTCGTCCTGCTGCGTGACGTATTCATCGATAGACCGCGGTCCGGGTCCAGACGCGGCACGCGAAAAACACCATGCGGACGAGGGCTCATAGGCGGGACGCAACCGCTCGAGGATCCGGCCGTAATACTCGAACGCGCGCCCCGGATCCGCGATCCCGAGATTCTTCTCGATGGGTCGCGCCGTGGACGCGGACGTCATAAGCGGATAGAAGGACACCTGGTCCACATCGAGGTCGCGCACGATGGCGAGGTCGCGCTCGAGAGACTCGCGGCTCTGTTGCGCGAAATTGAAGATCATGTCTACGTTGAGCGTCGGAAAGCGGCCCCGGGCCGCGGCCAGCCGCGCGGCGATCTGCGTGCCGCTGCCGTAGGGCTCGTAGCGCTTCATGGCGCGCAGCAGCGCATCATCGAAACTCTGCACACCGACGGACAGCCGGTCGAGGCCGGCGCTTTGCAACACATCGAGCACGTCGGGCCGCAAATGATTCGGGTTTGTTTCGACCGACAGGGTGCGGATCGGCCAGCAGGCCCGGATGAGCCGGAGGGTCTCGCCAAGCTCCCGGGGGCTGACGGTCGGTGTCCCGCCGCCGACATAGACATCTGCGAAGATGAAGCCGCGATCACGATACAGGCGGATCTCGCGGCGTAGCATCTCGAAGTAGACGCGCGCTTTGTCCTCACGGTACCGGACGCGCTGAAAGGAGCAGAATGGACAGAGCGATTCACAAAACGGGACGTGCACATAGAGCTGACAGGGCGCGCTCGGCGCCGCGATCGGCGCGGCCGGCACCGAATCGTCGAATCGCGTCACGATCGCGAACTCGCGGCGCAAAATGCGCATGAATGGCGCTTTGAACCAGGGCGCGCCTCCGCACCATTGAGTCATGGTCAGGCCATCCGCTCAATCCACGACCTGTGTCGATGGCAAATGCTCCCACGCGCCGGGATGGCGTTCTGTGCGTATCTTTACCAATGCCCGATCCCGTCACGGGCTGTCGCGCACGCGCCGGAATAGGCGTAAAATTGATTTTTGTCACTGAAATCTGGACCGATTCGAAATCGCGAGTGCGAACCGAATCGGGAAAAAGGTATTCTCCGTCGGGGCCACCTGCGCGACGCGGCGGATTTGTCGAGGCTTGCCACCAATCCCCGGAAGGTGCTGCGCAGAACGGACACGCGGACAAATGGCCGCAGCGCCGAACCCGGTTGCGGCCAATGGGAGAACGCGACTCGTCATGCGCTTGACGCCGCCTGAACTTGCGCATAGTGCGCTGGAAGCGGCCCCAGACGCGATGCTCATCGTCGACGCCGAGGGCGCCATCTGCTTTGCGAATCGGCAGGTGTTCGCGCTGTTTGGCTACGCGCGCGAAGAGCTCCTCGGCCTGCCGGTCGAGACCCTGATTCCCCAACGATTCCGCGACCGGCATCTGGCGCACCGCGGCGATTACATGACGCGCATGCGGGTACGGCCCATGGGCCAGAATCTCGAGCTCTACGGGCTGCGCCGCGACGCCAGCGAGTTCCCCGTCGAGATCAGCCTCAGCCCGGTAGCCGACAACGACCCGCCGCTCGTGGTCGTGGCGATCCGCGATGTGAGCGAGCGGCAACGCGTGCAACGGGAGCTGATCGTGGCGCGCGCTGTGGCCGAGGACGCACGCAACGTCGCGGATCTGGCGCGCGAGAGCGCCGACCGCGCCAATCAGAGCAAGAGCCGTTTTCTCGCCACCGCGAGCCATGACTTGCGCCAGCCGCTGCAGGCGCTGGCATTGCTGAACGGCACCCTGCGCCGCGCGGTCAGCGATCCGCTCGTCACCGAAGCGCTCGCCCAGCAGGAACAGGCCATCGGGGCGATGTCGCGCCTGCTGAACGCCCTGCTCGACATCAGCAAGCTCGAATCGAGGAGCGTGCGGCCGGACATCACCGAGTTCTCCGTGGCGCGCATCTTCGAGGAGATGCGCCGCGAGTTCGCCAGTCTCGCGACACGCAAGGGTCTCACCCTCCAGGTCGATGCGACGGACGCGTGTATCCGCAGCGACGCGTCATTGGTTGAGCAAGTGCTGCGCAACCTTCTGTCCAATGCCATCAAATACACCCGCGACGGCACCGTGGCGCTTGTCTGCCCGTTCGCGGACGAATCAATCGTGCGGCTCGAGGTGCGCGATTCGGGTATCGGAATCTCCGCCGATCAGATCCCGCTGATCTACGATGAATTCTATCAAGTCGGCGTCGCCACCAATACGACGCGCGACGGATACGGCCTGGGCCTGGCGATCGTCAAGCGCATCGTCGCGTTGCTCGCGTTGAAGATCGAGGTGCACTCGCAGCCGGGCCGAGGCTCGACCTTCGCGCTGCTGTTGCCGTCGGCCGGCCGACTCGCGCCCGCGCCGGGCGCGAGCGAGGATGGCGCCGCCGCCGCGCCTGCCGTCGTTCACAGCGGTCAACCGCGCATCCTGCTCGTGGAGGACGACCCGAGCGTGCGCGATGCGACGCGGATGTTACTGAAAATCGAGGGCTTCGCCGTCACGGCGGTCGGCTCGCTCGAAGAGGCCTTGGACGCCTTCGCCGCGCACCGCCATTTCGATCTGTTGATGACGGACTATCACCTGGGTCCGAATCAAACGGGCATCCAGGTGATTGCGGCGATGCGCGAGCGTCTCGGGCCCCACTTCAAAGCGGTGCTGGTCACCGGCGACACATCGCCAATGATCCGCAGCATCGCCTCCGATCCGGATCTGCGCGTTACGAGCAAACCCATCCGCGCCGAAGCCCTGCTGCGGCTGCTGCGCGAGCTGCTCCCGAGCGACGCGGACCAGAAGACCCGCCGCAGCGGTTGAGCCGGCGTCTGGACCGCCGCCGGGCGCGGGCGCAGCCGCGCTCGCGCCGGAAGCTTATGCGGCGCTACTGCCGGCAGGGTGAATGCCCGCGGTTTCCGCCGCCGCAGCGGAAAACTGCCGGCGATACAGGTCCGCATCCGGACCACCCACCTCGATCAACTGCGCATGTGTCCCTTTCTCCACGCTCCATTTCGTGTCTGGCCGCTCAAGCGTCGTTGAGAAGTTTGAGCGCGGCTTCGGCCCTGTCCTCGGGTACGAGCAGCTGGACGCCGCCGATTCCGCCTTCCATGCCAATGCCCACACCCACCACCACCGCCGCTATCCCCGCCCCTTCCAAGGTAATTCTGGCCAGATCTGCCTCGACTTGGGTCGGAAAGGTTCTGATCACCTGCATAGGACGGAGCCTCCAGCGTGGCATCGACGGCTGCGCGGAAATCACGGTGCCGCCGAGTCGACTATAGTCTGCAAGTCAGCGGTGTCAATGCTCGACTCCCGGGCCGCCGGTCGTCACGGATTTGCCGGTGACTTGACCGCGCGCATTGATGGCATAGCCGGTAGTCGCCGCGGTTCCGAGTCTCGTGACCAAATATTTCCCGGCGTAGGCAGCGCTCGGCGCGGCGAGCGCAATCAACGCGGTGAGCATGCCGACGTTCCACTCACGATGACGGTGCATGAGATTCACCTCCAGCCCGCATCGGGCCGCTCGTCGTCGCCGTAACGCCTGTTGGCCCGGCGGTCGGACAGGCCCGCGGATCCCGCGCTGCTTAATAGCCGTACGCGTGGAGTGTTTTGATCGCGACCACCTGGCCATTGGCGAAACGAATGCTCATCAAGAGCTTCCTCGGCCCCCGGTTGTATGTCCACGTCTCGACGGGAACCGCGGCACCCGCCGTGTGCGACTGACTGATTCCGCGGCCGCGGACCCGAGTGGTGGTCGCACTGACCGAGACGCTGCGCTGCACCTGCGCCGGGCGGCCGCAGTATGCCCTCACGGCAGCCATGGAGTCGCCCACGACGACGAGCTTGTCGCCGCAACGCATCGCGCCTCCCCAGGCGTGAGGCGCGCCAACGACACCGAGAACGGCGACAAAGAAGGCGTACGAGATTCGAGAGCGCATGATGACTCGCCTTACCCCACGATCGGTTCAGCACCGACCCTCTTCCATGCCGCGGGCGCGCCTGGAACGTTCGTCACCGCGAAAGTGTAATACAGTACGGGAACCCGCGGTCGCCAGCGCCGGCCACGTGCGCCTCGACGAGACGGCGGGAACCACCGCGGGCAGCTGACCGGTCCCGGCTCGCATGCGACCGGATCCGGGGCGATCGGCACGCCAGAGGCAGGGATGCCGCAGACCGCGTCGGTCGCGCACCAACGCGACCGGTCACGCCTCGCGCTTGATTTCCGCGAATGCAGAGTGGTTGTGGATGGACTCGAAGTTCTCCGCCATCAGCCGGTAGCGCAAGATGCGCTCCTCGCCGTTGAGGCGCACGGCCACCCCCCGAACCAGATCCTCGACGAATTTCGGGTTGTCGTAGGCGCGCTCGGTGACGTATTTCTCGTCCGGGCGCTTCAACAGGCCGTACAGCTCGCACGAGGCTTCCTCCTCGGCGATGCGCACCAGCTCCTCGATGGTGATCGGCGCGGTCAATTCCGCCTCGATGGTCACCTGCGAGCGCTGGTTGTCGGCGCCGTAGGCAGAGATTTCCTTCGAGCACGGACACAGGCTCGTCACCGGCACGCACACTTGGAGCGTGGCGCGGGTCCCACCCCGCGGATCATGCATGGCGCACATGATGACTTCGTAGTCGAGAGCGCTCGTGACGCCCGAGACAGGCGCAGCCTTGCGGATGAAGTAGGTGAAGGCCACGGCGATTTCGCCGCGCTCGGCATCGAGCCGCACGAGCATGCGCTGTAGCAGCGCCAGGAGGGCCGGCACGTCGAGCGCGCACTGCTGCGTCTCGATGATCTCGACGAAGCGGGACATGTGCGTACCCTTGACGCGCCCGGGAAGTCCGACGGACATATCGAGCCGCGCCACCACCGGCTGCTCCTCCCCATCGGCCTGGCGCACCCGCAGGGGCGCCCGCAATCCCTTCACGCCGACTCGGTTTATACCGATGTCGCGATGATCCGCTCGGGACTGGACGTCCGTGAGAACAGCTTGCGATACGGCTGTCATTGCAATTCTCAAAGGTTTTTGTCCTAGACACTATTAGGATCCTGGCAGACAATAAGCCATCAGGCGCCGGCTGGCAACCATTCTTGTCCAGGACACTCTTGAACATAACGACTTCATCTGGGGTCGGCATCAGCACCGTGGAACGGGAGACAGGGCTGTCGAAGGACACGCTACGGATGTGGGAGCGGCGCTACGGGTTTCCGGAACCGCGGCGCAATCGCCACGGCGAGCGGATCTATCCGGCCGAACAGGTCGGTAAACTGCGCCTGATCAGCCGCCTGCTCGACCGCGGACTGCGCCCAAGGCAGCTGGTGGCGGCATCGCTCGAGGAATTGATGACGCGCATGGCGGTGAGCGAAGCCGTGGCCGCTCCGCCTCGGGCGGCGGCCGACAGCGCACCGTTCGAGACCACCCTGCGGCTACTGGCCGACTATGACGAGGCCGGACTGCGCTCGCATCTGTCGCAAACGCTGCAGCGGCTCGGACTGCTGCGCTTCATCCTCGAGTTCGCGGCACCGATGAACGTCCAGGTGGGCGACGCCTGGTCGCGGGGCGTGATCGCCGTCAGCCAGGAACACCTGTATTCCGAGCTGATGCAACACCAGCTGCGCCAGGGCATCGGGACGATTTATCCCGGCGGACGCACACCCAGCGCGTTGCTGACGACGCTGCCGGGAGAAGAACATCAGCTTGGCGTGCTGATGGCCCACGCCTGCCTCGCGCTCGAGGGCGTGCGCTGTGTCTCTCTGGGCGTGCAGACGCCCATTTGGGACATTGCCCAGGCCGCCCGCCGGCACGGCGCCGACATCGTTGGCCTGTCCTTCAGCGAGGCGCTCCGGCTGAAGCCCGCACTGGCCATGCTGCAGGATTTGCGGGCGCAATTGCCCCCCTCGATCGAGATCTGGGCCGGCGGAACGCTCTGGGCCCACGCGCATCATGCGCCGCCCGGGATCCGCCTGATCAGCTGCCTCGAGCGCATTCCGCACGAGCTCGCCGAGTTCTGTCAGCGGCGCGGCACAGCGCCGACGGCCGCAGTTTGAGCCCACATGTTCCGCGACTTCACGAACGTGTGGACGCCGGTGGCGCTGAGCGCACATCTGCGCGCCGGACAGATCTGGCACCGCACGCCCCCCCGGGCGCCGAAACACTCGACGCGCCGACGGCACACGAATCGCGGCTCGACCCGAGGAGGCGGCTGACCGGCATCGAGACGATCTGGCGGACGCATTGGACGCGCGCCAGGGAAAACATGCTCGACTGGCCGCATCTGGCGTTCGTGCATCGCCGCAGCATCGGCAAGGACCTCGCGCCATTCACCGAGGAAAGCATGGACACGCTGCTCGAAGCGCACGACTCGGGATGGCGCGTGCGCGCCGCCTTACGCGGCGCGAGCCGGCCCGGCATGCTCGATTTCAGCCGGCCCAATCAGATGAACCTGCACATTCCCATGCGTGGACGTCATCTGACGCTGGCAGTGGTTTGCGTACCGTTCGACTCCCGGCGCACTCTTTGCTGCTGATGGCGGCGCGCGGATTCGCGCGCCGCGATCTTCGCCGCGTTCTTCAACCGCGCCAACCGTCGCATCGCCGATCATGACGATTCCCTCGGTGCGTCGCACCTGGTCGCCCGTCGGGCAGACTCCCATCGTACGCCACTACGTACCGTCGTGATCGCCTCTCGGGGACCGGTGGGTTGTCGGTGAGCCCGAAACGCCGGCGGCTGGGTCTTTACTTTCGGATGCATCCGAAGAATATCTCTCAGGAAGAAGTCCATGACTTCCTCTGGTATCTGATCCGTCATCCGCGCGGTCAGGTGATCGCATTGTGGAATGGCACCTCGATCCACGATCCGAATTCCGTGCGCGAGCTGCTGCGCAGGTACCTGCGGCTGAATCTGCAGCGCCTGCCCGCCTACGCTCCAAACCTCCACCCCAGCGAGACTGCCCGGCATGCTACCAAGCACCCGCTCGCCACCGGCCGCCCCGAGGATATCCACGATCTCGCGGGCGCTCTGCTCGAGAACTTGCGTCAAGCGCGTGCTTCCCAAGCCGTTCTTCGCGGCCGCGTGAGCCAATCCGCACTTCCTCTTTTTTTGCGTTGACCATTGCATTGTTTATGCGCTAGTCAGTAACATCATCACAATCACGATTTCGCCAATAGTTTCCGTTATTTATCAACTCGCCGCCGATCGGCGTCGGGACAAGCCTGAAAACGGCTTGATATCCAAAAACCGGACGCAGTACCTTCCTGGCCGAAAAGAACGGGGCTATGTAAAAGCCGATGTGGGCACGAAGACAAAAGCCAGAGACAGAGGGTACCGACAGGCTGGAGCTATCGTTCGGGGGATTCAGACAGCAGCGTATCCATCGCAAAATGAAATCCGAGGGGCATGGCCAGAAATGCCGCGCGGGACTATGCGACCCAGCCTGCAGGCACGGTGCACGCCTGCCCGGTGCATCGGAGAAGTTCGCCGCAGAGAGCCGGGATCTGTGTCGTCTGCAGCGCGACGCTAGGGCCGATGTGGTCCGCTGCGGCAGCGCGTCGATGCGGAGCTGCCCGACATGACGCGGCGATTCTGCGGCGACGGAGATCGCGCCGTTGACCGGTTGTTACGCGAGCGCGGTGCTGAACGCTTACCGCGCACGACTCTCATCGGTGCCCGGGCCCCGGTCTCCTGGGGGTCCAGTATTCACCCACATTGCGGTCACGCAAGCGGTGATGGCATTGAATTCTACAGGCACTGCCGATTCGTCCGCAGCGTTGGTAGTGCCGGACGGATCCGGGGGCGGCGCTGCGCCGAAAGGAATCTTCATGCCTGATCCAGCAAGACCGCTGCGGTGGACCGATGCCATGGTCACGGGCATCGACACGGTCGATGAGCAGCATCAACGTTTGCTGGAGATTTTCAATCGGATCGCACTCGCGCAGACAGATGCCTCGCATGAAACTGTGCGCGCGTGTCTCGATGAGCTGATCGAGTACACGCGCTATCACTTCCGGGAGGAGGAGCGGCTCATCCATCATTGGCAGGTTGATTCCAAGCACCGCACGATGCATCTGCAAGCCCATGAGAGCTTCCGCGGCTTCCTGCGACAAGCCCAGGTGTTCTCTGGCGAGCACGCGCCGGAGATGACCGTTGAGCTGCTGGCGTTTTTGGCGCAATGGCTGCTGCACCACATCATGGGAATGGACAGACGGATGGCGCGCGAAATCCATCGCCTGCAGGCTGACGGCGCATTGGACGATGTCGCGCTGGCTCCGGTCCATGACGCCGGGGATGAGGTTGCGGAGACCGTCAACCGGTTTATGGAGCACATGGGCAGGCAGACATTCGGCTTGCTAGGACAACGGCAGCAACTTCTGGAGCTGCAGGCCCTGTACCGGATGTCGCTGCAGTGCGACGAGGTGTTGCGTCAGAGCCGCCAAGAACAAGAGATGCTCCAGGGCATCTGCGCCAAACTGGTGCAGGACACCACATTCCATGCGGCATGGATCGGCAAGCCCAGTCAATTGAGCGTATTTGACGTGCTGGCGCTTGCCGGTGATGGCGCTGAGCAGCTTCGAACGGCGGCACCGGAATCGGCGGATCGGGAGACCGCATCCGTCGCGGGCAAGGCCTGGAATACACAACAGCGGGTGGTCTGCAACGACACCTTGGCCGATCCGACGTTGCAGTCGTGGCACACGCGCCTCGCCGAACGTCGCTGGTGCAGTATGCTCGCAATTCCGATTATGCGCGCCGGTCAGATGTGGGCGATTCTGCTGCTGGTCTCGCCCCGTCGCGGGTGCTTCGATGCGCCCACGATTGCAGCGTGTTCGCGGATTGTGACCTCGTTGGGTCACGGTCTCGATGAACTGGATGTCAAGAGCCGCGCCCAGGCGCGGCAGGCTCAGGATGCGCGCATGGCGCGCAGTGACACGCTCACCGGACTGCCGAATCGCTTGGCAATCGAGGAGTATCTGCCGCAGGCTATCGCCCGCGCGCGCCACCGCGGCTCGTTGCTGGCGGTCGGTGTGATCGATCTTGATGATTTCAAGCCCATCAATGATCGTCTGGGGCACGAAGCCGGAGACGAGTTGCTGCGGTCCATCGCGCGTGGCCTGCTCGAGGGGTTGCGGGACACGGATTTCATTGGCCGCCTCGACGGCGATGAGTTCGTTGTGATCCTGGAGAAGCTCGAGGCGACGCAACTGATGTCGCAGCTCAGTTCTGCATTGCAACGCCTGCATCGAGCGGTCGAGGCCCCCTTCAAGCTTACAATTGGCGAGGTTGTTGCGATCGACATGGCCATGGGTGTGGCCCTGTATCCCAAGGATGGCAATGAACCGAAGTCGCTGCTGCGCCAGGCCGACGCGGCGATGTATCAGGTCAAGCAGATCAAAGGTGAGCGGGCACAGTGGTGGCAAATCGGTGTGACGGTGCCGCCGGAGCAGATCGCCGAGACGTCGCTTGACGCGTTCGGACCAGAGGCGCAGGAGTTGATGCGGAGCCTCACGCCGCATCTGCAGGGCGTGGCGGAGAAGTTTTCGGCATCGTTTTATCGCGAATTGCGGGCGCACCCCGAGAGTGCCGCGATCCTCGCATGCCTCTCGGACGCTGAGTATCACGATCTCGCACGCAAGCAGGCCTCCCACCTGCGCTTTCTGCTCGACGCTCGAACCACGGAGCAGTCGCTGGCTCAGACCGCGCACCGACTCGGCGTTGCACACGCTCTCATCGGGATCTCCAGCGCATGGATGACGCGGGCGATGGGTCTATATCGCGACTTATTGCGTACCCATCTGAATGCGTCGCCGCTTACCGCACGCATGCGCTACCGAACCTTGCAAACGGCCGATGTCCGGCTGCAATTGGACATCGAAAGCCAGCTGCAAGCCATGCAGTCCATTGTCGACCAGTACCAGATGCTGCTGGCGTGCCCGACGGACGGCCGGGCGCCGGCGATGGATTGTGCAGAGGCGGAGCTGAACGCACTGGCCGCACTGCCGGGCATCCGTGCGGCGGTGGTGTGGCGGCCGGACGTTCACAACCGCCTGGATATCGAGCGGGCAGCCGGAGACGACGTGGGTACTCTCCTTGAGGAGTTCCGCGCCCGCGACCTGCGTCCAATGCTCGACCGACGAGACGTGCGCGGCCAGGGGCTGGTTGCAACGACCTGGATGACCGAGTGCCAGCAGGAGACTTCGGCATTTGCGCATGAGAGCCGTTCGCTCCCTTGGCAGGCGCTGATGCAGGGGTTCGGGATCCGCAGCGCCGTGACGCTGCCCGTGCGTCGACATGGGGCAATCCATGCGGTGCTGATGCTCTTTGGAGCGTATCCGAACCAGTTTGCCTCTGGTTGGATGCACACCTGGCGCCTGTCGCTGCAGAATCGCTGGGACTTGATGACGGCGGCCACGCACAACAGCCGGCAAACCGTCGAGACCGGTGAGTCAGCACGGATCCGCTCGCTCCTCTACGGCGGCGGCGTGGAGATGTTCGTGCAGCCGATTGTGAATCTCACCGACGGTGCGCTGCTGAAGGTCGAGGCGCTGGCACGACTGCGCGCGCCCGATGGCACGACTTTAGTCCCCGGACAGTTCCTGCCCGCGCTGGGGGAAACCGACCTCGATGCGCTCTTCCGGCAGGGCCTGATGCAGGGACTCGGTCACGTGCGCCGCTGGCGCGACGAGAAGCTTGACATCAATCTGTCGATCAATCTCGCACCGAGTTCTCTGGTGCACCCGGACTGCGCGTACTGGATCGAGGGGGCGCTGCGTGAGGCGCAGGTGGCGCCGCAGCACCTCACCCTAGAGCTGCTGGAAAGCCAGGCATTGGATGCGAGCGCGGTGGATCAGGCCCTCACCCGTTTGGCCTCGGCGGGCGTGAAGATTGCGCTGGACGACTTTGGAGTCGGGTTCAGCAACTTGAAGCGCCTCGCGGAACTGCCCTTCGACGTGATCAAGATCGATCAGAACCTCGTCAAGGATCTCACCTGCGACCCGATCAAGGCGTTGAGTCTGATCCGAACCGCCGTGCAAATCGGCCATGATTTGGGACGTGATGTGGTGGCGGAAGGGCTGGAGGATGCGGGGATCATCGAGGCGGCGTGTCAGCTGGGCTGCCGCCTTGGACAGGGATATGGGCTGGCGCGGCCGATGCCCGCGGCGGCGCTGGCGGACTGGATCAGGATCCAACCATTCCGCGGCAGCGCTGGAGGCGGTCTGCGTAGCTGGATCGGCGCGCTGGCCTACCAGTGGATGATGATGCACGACACCCTGTGCGTGCGGCTTCCGGGTGAGATCTCCTCGTGTTCGATCACCGAGTTCCTTGAGGCGCAGGAAATTCACGATCGGCAGGTCCTGCAGTGGCACTGGCAGATTCATGAAGATCCGGTCGAAGCGGTTCGCCTGCAGGCCATGCGGCAACTGATGCAGTGGATGGTCGACAAGATCCGGGCAACGTGACCGCGCGATGGTTCGATCAGCCCTGGATCGCGGCGAGAATTCCCTGCAGGATGCGCACCGGACTCGGCGGACATCCCGGCACCTCCACGTCCACCGGAATCACGTTCGCAACCCGTCCCAACGAGGCTGGACAATCCCCGAGGATTCCGCCGCCGCAGCCGCAGTCCCCCACCGCCACGACCCGCTTCGGATCCGGTGTCGCCGCATACGTTCGCCGCAACGCCATCTCCATGTTTCTCACCACCGGCCCGGTGACCAGCAGCAGATCCGCGTGCCGGGGGCTGGCGACGAACCGGATGTTGTGTCCTTCGAGATTGTAGTACGGGTTGCCGAGCGCCTGAATCTCCAGCTCGCAGCCATTGCAGGAACCGGCATCGACGTGACGAATGCACAGCGCCCGGCCGAGCACGGCGGCGATCGTGGCGTCCGCCGCACGGCGCACACGCAGCAACTGATCGGGCGCCGGTACCGGCTCCGATATCAACCCGACCGATGCGATCTTGCGCAGCGTCTTCAACATGGCTAGAGATCCACGCCGCTGTAGGACAGATTGAACGACTTGTTGATGAGCGGAAAGTCCGGTACGATGTTGCCCATGATGGCGTGTTCCAACGCCGGCCAGTTCTGCCATGACGGATCGTGCGGGTGGCAGCGGCGAATCGAGCCCGAAGGCCCCGCCTGCAGCGCCACGAGCACCGGCCCGCGCCACCCCTCGATGAGACCGACGCCAAAGGCGCCGTCCGCCGGAACTCCAACCTGTTCCGCATGCATGCCGTCCGGCAGTCCCGACAGCAGGCGAGTCAACAACCGCCCCGATTCCTGTACCTCCCCGAATCGCACCGCCACCCGCGACGCGACGTCCCCGCCGTCTTGCACGACCATTGCAACGGGTATCTCCGTGTACGGCAAATCCGGCATATCCACCCGCACGTCGCGGGCCTGCCCGCTGGCACGCCCCACCAGCCCGACCACACCGAGGCGCGCGGCCCGTTCCGGTTCCAGGCGCCCCGCGTCCGTGAAGCGATCGCGCACTCCCTCGTGCTCGTCGTAAATATCGCGCAACTCGACAGTCTCGGCGCACACCGCCCGCACCGCATCGGCCAACGCGCGAGCCGCCTCGGCCGACAAATCACTCGCCACGCCTCCCGGAACGACGATATCGAACAGGTAGCGCCGGCCGAACGCGGCGGCCGTCGCGCGCAGCAGATCTTCCTTGAGGCGGGAAAACTGCGTCAATCCGAACGCGAATCCGACGTCATTTCCGAGCGCTCCAAGGTCGCCGAGATGATTCGCGAGCCGCTCGAGCTCCAGGCATACGGCCCGCAGCCAGGCCGCCCGCGGCGGGATCGCCCGGCCGCTCATGCCCTCCAGCGCCTGACAGTACGCCCAGGAATACGCCACCGCCGAATCGCCCGACACGCGCGCCGCCAACCGATGGCCCTGCAAGATGGGCAGCGCCGTGAAGCGCTGCTCGAGACCCTTATGCGTGTAGCCGAGATGCTCTTCGAGCTTGAGCACCTTCTCGCCGACCACGGAGAAGCGGAAATGCCCCGGCTCTATCGTGCCGGCGTGCACCGGACCCACGGCGATTTCGTGCACCCCTTCCCCGTCCACCCGTACGAACTCGTAGGGCCTGTCGTGATTCAGCCAGGGCCGCGCGTCCGGATCGCTCGAACGCGGACCGGACAGATCGTGGGCGGCCCGCTGCATCCGCGCAGCGGCGGGAAAGATATCCTCCAGTCCCGGGTAGATCTGCGTGGCATCAGCGGACAACGTGAACTCGACGATCAACACACTCCTGTCCGTCAGATACGCAGCGTAGACGGCGCGCTCGTCCACGCAGTGCTCACCCGTGGACGCGCAATTTGCCCAAAGAGCGTGCAGCACGCCGCCCGCGGCCGCGACATCCCGCGCCACCTGCAGCCAGTCCTCGGCGCCGACACCGAGACCCCGGACATGGGGTGCGCCCGTGACGGGCCGTGCGCGATCCCACCAGCGCCTCAGGGGCATCGCGCGAACCTCCCGCCTCTCCCGCCGTCCTGCACGTCTCAGCCTCCGATCAGGTGCGCCGCGGCTCGGTACCAATCGGCGAGGTACGGCGGGATGTACAGCCCGAGCAGCAGCACGATGGCCAGGTGCGCGAACACCGGCAGCAGCGCGGGCGCATGCGGCAGGCGGCGGCCGGTGGTTTCGCCGAACACCATGGGCTGCACTTTGGAGAATATGGCCGCGAACGCCACAGCGAGCGCCGCCAGCAAGATCGGCGTCGCCCAGGGCTGGGTGCGCATGGCGGTCGTCAGGATCAGGAACTCGCTGGTGAACACACCGAACGGCGGCACCCCGAGAATGGCGAGCGAGCCGAGCATCAGCCCCCAGCCCACGGTCGGCGAGAGCGTGATCAGGCCACGGATGCGATCCATCTCCTGAGTGCCCGTCTTTTGCGTGGCATGCCCCGCGGTGAAGAAGATCGAGGACTTGGTGAGCGAGTGGACCGTCATGTGCAGGAGTGCGGCGAAGTTGGCGATGGGTCCGCCCATGCCGAAAGCGAACGTCGCGATCCCCATGTGCTCGATGGACGAATACGCGAACAAGCGCTTGATGTCACGCTGCCGCCACAGCAGCAGCGCCGCCACCACCACCGACACAAGCCCGAAGCCCATGAGCAATCGAGACGGGAGTTGCGAGTGCACCGAACCCTCGACCAGCACTTTGCTGCGCACCACCGCATAGAGCGCCACGTTGAGCAGCAGTCCGGACAGCACGGCCGAGATCGGCGTGGGTCCCTCGGCGTGCGCGTCCGGCAGCCAGCTGTGCAGCGGCACCAGCCCCACTTTGGTGCCGTAGCCGACCAGCAGGAACACGAAGGCGAGCGCCAGCACCGTGGGCTCGAGCTGCGATTTGACGGCGTTCAGATGCGTCCACAGCAGCGCCGTCACGCCCTGGGACCCGAGCACCTTTTCAGCCGCCACATACAGCAGGATGGTGCCGAACAGGGCCTGGGCGATGCCGACGCCGCAGAGAATGAAGTACTTCCAGCCCGCCTCGAGGCTCGCGGGCGTGCGGTACAAGGTCACCAGCAGCACCGTCGAGAGCGTCGCCCCCTCCATGGCGACCCACATCAACCCCATGTTGTTGGTCGTCAGCGCCAGCAGCATGGTGAACATGAACAGTTGATACATGCTGTGGTAGAGGCGCAATCTTCCCGGCGTCAGCCGGCCGTGATCAAGCTCGGTGCGCATATAGGGACGCGAGAACAATGCCGTGGTCAGCCCGACGAACGCCGTCAGCGTCACCAGAAAGACGTTGAACGGGTCGATGAAGAACTGCTCCTGCCCGAGCAGCAGATCGCCGTGGCGGATCACGCGCACCGCGAGGGCGCAGGCGGCGAGAAACGTCCCGAGGCTGAACGCCGCGTTGACCTCGGGAGCGCGCCGATGCGCGCCGGCGATTCCGAGCCATGCGGCGCCCCCGACCGGCAGGATCAACAGCAACAGCAGCTCCACGTTATTCGCGCTCCTTTAGACTCTCCAGGTGATGCAGATCGAGGCTGTCAAACCGCTCGCGGATCTGGAAGAAAAACACCCCCAGCACCAGCACGGCCACCAGCACGTCGAGGGCGACCCCCAGCTCTACGACCATGGGCATGCCGTAGCTGGCGCTCATGGCGCCGAACAGCACACCGTTCTCCATCGACAGGAACCCGACCACCTGCGACATGGCCTTGCGCCGCGTGATCATCATCAGGAAGGCGAGCAGCACCACGGCGATAGCGATGCCGATGGCGCTGCGGGTCGCCGTGCTCGCGAGCCGCGTGATCGGCTGCGCCAGAGAAAAGGCGAATACCACGATTACCAGACCCACGAGCATGGTGCCGGAGACGTTGAGCAACGGCTCGGTGTCCCGATAAACCTCCAGGCGGCGGATGAGTCGGTGCAACAGCCACGGCAGCAACGCCACCTTGAGCACGAGAGTCAGTGCGGCGGAGACGTACAGATGATCCTCACCGGTCCGCCAGGCGAGCAAGAGGGTTGCCGCCGCGAGCACCGCGCCCTGCAGCGCATAGAGATTGACCAGGGCCACCACGCGCCGCTGCGACAACATGGCGAAGGACAGCAGCAGCAGCAATGCCGCGCAGGTGTCGAGCAGCTGTTGTCCCAAAGGAAGGTGTGACATCGCGCTCAAGTCCCGAGCAGCACATGCACCAGAAGCCCGAGCACGGCGAACAGGAACGCCGTACCCAGGAACTCCGGTATTCGCATGACTCGCATCTTGGCCGACACCGTCTCGATCAGCGCCAGTCCCGCGCCGGCAGCCGCGAGCTTGAGGGCGAGCGCGGGGATCGCCACGGCGAGACCCATTGGTCCGATGTGTCCCCGTGCCACGCCCCAGGGCAGGAACAGCGCGAAGCCGATGCAGACGTAATTGAACAGCTTCAGTTGCGCCGCCCACTCCATCAACGCCAGGTGGCGGGCCGAGTACTCGAGCACCATGGCCTCGTGGATCATGGTGAGCTCGAGGTGGGTGGCGGGATTGTCGACCGGAATGCGCGCGTTCTCCGCCAGCAGCACCAGGATGAACGCCACCGCGCTGAAGGCCAGCCCGGGCGACAGACCCAGGCGCCCGGATGCGAGGTGGTCGGTGATCACCGGCAGCGCCGTGCTCGAGGAGATCTGCGAGGCAAC
>JAJZZR010000140.1 GCA_021797465.1 Pseudomonadota bacterium
TGGTATTCGGCAACTTCTCGAGGCGGAATTGGGAATTCCTTGCGCGTTTTCTTACGCGCGAAAGCCTGGCCTGAAGCCGGATAACGCCTTGGTTAGAGAGTCGCTCCGGACATGCAAGCCACTCGTGACCTTTGGGTCTTATAACGAGCGCATGTATCTCGCGGAACTCGAGAGCCGATCGATGTATATTCCAGCCTCGTTCCCAGGCGCTCTCATTCGTCGCGCAACCGGGACGCCCTTCATGGGCTACGCTGGCGCCGCCTATCTCGTCCAGGAATTTTGTAACGCGCTCTTTGATGCCTTGTTTCTTATCCTGCCGCTTGGCACGACACTTGACCGTGTTGAACCGACACCAGCGCGAGCAATGGGTGACGTACTTTCGTGGGAGCCATCCGCTGTTAGCGCGCTCGAGTCTTATGTTGAAGCGCAGCCATTTCTTCTTCGTATTTCGGCGGCTAAACGCGCACGTGATTATATCGAGAAAACGGCCCGCGGGCGAGGAAGGTCGAGGATCGACAGGGAGCATGCGTCGGCCGCGCTCGATGAAATCAATTTAGGAGTGTCGGCATGAGCGCGCGACACTCAGAGATCGTCTTCCGCTTTTCCATCGCGAAGGCGTTGATCGTTGCTTTCGGGACGGGAAGCCGAAGTGATCGCCTGGAAAGTCCGGGCGATGACGCCACCATGGCGAATCGCGCCATGGCGCCTTACCGCGCGGGCTTTGCGCGGCGTGAGCCCCCAGGGCCGTAGACCGGAGAAGAAAGGAAATGTCAGGTTCATCATCGAAAGGAGAGTCGCTGTCAGGTTTAACTGACGCGGAAGCCCGTGAGTTTCATGCGATCTTCATGCAGAGCTTCATTGGCTTCACGATCGTTGCCATCATCGCCCATGTCCTCGCGTGGATCTGGCGTCCATGGCTGCCGGGCGTGCATGGCTACCAGACGTCGCTTTTGGATAGCGCGCATGGTTTGGCAACGCACGCGCTATCGCTGCTGACGTGAGGGAGGAGATCACATGTATAAAATATGGCTGATCTTCGACCCGCGCCGGGCGCTGGTCGCGTTGGGTATCTTTCTCTTTGCACTGGCTTTGCTGATTCATTTCATTTTGCTCAGCACGGACCGGTTCAATTGGCTGGATGGTCCACACGCGACGATGGCCGCGTCGCAAAATTCGGCGATGCCGTCGCCGCAAGGGCAAGGGAAATAGTCCCTCGCTTTTCGGCAGGATGGGCGGGAATACGGAACTGACAGACCTATTCTCGTCCGTCTCCTGAACGAGAGTCTGAGGGGGTGGAAACTTCACGGGTATTTGGCGGGAGGTTTGGGTCGTGTCTATGCTCAGCTTTGAAAAGAAATACCGCGTGCGAGGCGGGACGCTGATCGGGGGCGACCTGTTCGATTTTTGGGTGGGACCATTTTATGTGGGGTTTTTTGGTGTAACAACGGCATTTTTTGCGAGCCTCGGGACTGCCCTCATCGTGTGGGGCGCTGCCATTCAGGGCACGGCCAATCCCTGGCGTATCAGCATTGCACCGCCAGACGTCAGCTATGGCTTGGCGTTAGCGCCACTCAAGAGCGGCGGGCTCTGGCAGTTGATTACGATCTGCGCCGTCGGCGCGTTCGTATCCTGGGCGCTACGACAGGCGGAAATCGCACGAAAACTCGGGATGGGGCTGCATGTTCCTATCGCGTTTAGCTTCGCGATCTTTGCTTATGTTAGCTTAGTTGTCATCCGGCCTCTGTTGTTAGGCGCATGGGGTCATGGATTTCCGTACGGAATTATAAGCCATTTGGATTGGGTTTCGAACACTGGGTATCAGTATCTGCATTTTCATTATAATCGGGCGCATATGATCGCGATTACGTTCTTTTTTACCAATGTGCTTGCGCTCGCGTTGCATAGTTCCCTGGTTTTGTCAGCTCTTAATCCGGGGCGGGGGGAGACGGTAAAAACTGCCGAGCATGAAAATACGTTCTATCGTGATTTCATTGGGTACTCCATTGGCACCCTCGGCATTCATCGGCTTGGCATGTTTCTCGCGGTATCGGCGAGTTTCTGGAGCGCGATTTGTATCATTATCAGCGGCCCGTTTTGGACCAGGGGATGGCCGGAGTGGTGGTCGTGGTGGCTTAATCTGCCGTTCTGGAGCGGCCAGTAGGCGGGGAGGAAAGATAGCGAAAATGGGCGAATATCAAAATATTTTCAATCGTATCGAGATTCAGGCGCCGGCTTATCCGGGCGTGCCGCCGCGCGAGGCTGGCGTGTGGCCGCGGCAGGGGCAAGGGCGGTTCAGCCGTCTTCTTGGGCGCATCGGTGATGCGCAGCTCGGCCCGATCAGCCTTGGCTGGACGGGCGTTGCCTCACTGATCTCAGGTTTCATAGCGATCGAAGTGATCGGATTGAACATGTGGGCTTCAGTGAATTGGAACCCGATCCAGTTCGTGCGGAAACTTCCCTGGCTTGCGCTCGAACCGCCGCCGCCGGCGATGGGTCTGCGGCTTTTTCCGCCGTTGAGCCAAGGGGGATGGTGGTTAATCGCGGGCTTTTTTCTGACCCTGGCGATCTTGTTGTGGTGGGTCAGAACCTATCGCCTGGCACGTAACCTTGGTTTGGGAACGCACACGGCGTGGGCGTTTGCGGCTGCAATTTGGCTCTATTTGGTATTGGGTTTCATACGTCCCATTTTGATGGGAAGCTGGGGCGAGGCGGTACCGTTCGGGATCTTCCCACATCTGGACTGGACAGCAGCATTCTCATTGCGATACGGGAATTTGTTCTATAACCCGTTTCATATGCTGTCTATTGTATTTCTCTACGGGTCTGCCGTTCTGTTTGCCATGCACGGGGCAACGGTGTTGGCGACGAGCCGGTTTGGCGCCGAACAGGAGGTCGAGCAGGCACTCGATCGCGGCACGGCTTTTGAGCGCGGGGCGCTGTTTTGGCGTTGGACGATGGGCTTCAATGCGACAGCGGAATCGATACATCGCTGGGCGTGGTGGTTTGCGGTTCTCTGCCCACTCTGCGGGGGTATCGGCATTCTGCTGACTGGCACCGTCGTTGATAACTGGTTTCTCTGGGCCGTAAAGCATGGCGTGGCGCCATCGTACCCGCAGGTGTGGCCGGCAGTTCATGATCCGGCTTTAATGGGAGGACATGCGTCATGAGGATCGGGCTGCCACTCACGATCGCGATTGCGGTTGCGATCTTTATCGGCATGCTGGCGACCTTTGAGCGCCCGCCGGTAAAGTTCATCCAAAATGGCTATCGGGGAACGGGTATGGATTTGGTGTATAATCCGCGTACCGTGGCTACCGAGCTTGCAGCGAGCCATATCCCGCCAACGCTGCCACAAGCCGGCGGGGAAGGGCCGAAAGCCGGGGCGGTTTACAAAAATGTACAGGTTCTCGGGGATGTGAGTGTTGGTGAGTTCACGCGCCTGATGGCGGCGATGACCGTTTGGGTGGCTCCCAAGCAAGGCTGTGGCTATTGCCATGAGGCGGGAAATTTCGCGTCAGATAAGCTTTATACGAAAATCGTCGCGCGCCGCATGGTGCAAATGGTCAAGCATATTAACGGCGCGTGGTACGACCATGTGGGGGCAGTGGGGGTGACGTGCTATACGTGCCATCGTGGTCAGCCGGTTCCGGTCTCGATCTGGTTCGAGCCGAACCCTCCGCACGCATTGGGCGCCGTCGAGAGTGACACGGGGAAGAATTTGCCCGCGCCGGTCGCTGGCGGCTCCTCGTTGCCGTTTGATCCGATCACGGCGTTCCTGGTATCGGACGACCAGATTCGCGTCCAGTCGACAACAGCGTTGCCAGAGGGCGATCGGTCTTCCATCAAACAGACGGAGTGGACGTATGCCCTGATGATGCATTTTTCGCAGGCGCTCGGTGTGAATTGTGTTTTCTGCCACAACTCGCGGGCGTTCGAGCAATGGAGCGAGAGCACGCCACAACGCGTCACGGCGTGGTATGGAATTCGGATGGTGCGCAATCTAAACAGCGACTATCTCTTGCCTCTGGCGAATACGCTGCCCGCCTATCGACATGGGCCGAAGGGGGATGGGCCGAAGATTCTGTGCGCGACCTGTCATCAGGGCGTATATAAGCCGCTTTTTGGGGCTCAGATGACCAAGTCGTTTCCAGAACTTCTCGGAAATGCGGGTGGCGCGCAGTGATCGCGGCGTGGCGTACTGATGAAATGCGAGCCGTCGGCCGGCGGAAAAAAGGAGGGCGTTTTGCCCGTCGTCGAGGCGGCGTGATGGATCTCTGGCCAATCTGCGCTGGTTTTGGAGGGCTTGGCGATGTTTCGGCGCTGGAGTTGGCTGATATTGTGACTGGTCGGGGCAACCGCCCCTGAACTCAGACCAGCAACCTGGGCAGTCTGGCCAGAGCGTAGCTGAGGATGACCTGATCCGGCATTGATCGTGGCAGATGCAGACGAACTGATTTCTTCAATATCTCGATGCGGACGG
>JAJZZR010000305.1 GCA_021797465.1 Pseudomonadota bacterium
ATCGAGTGTGCGGCGCATGCCGTGGCGAGAGTGTTACGTGGGCACGTCTGCGCGGCGGGCCGGCAATTGACCAAATGGTCAAAAGTGGGCATGCTTGGACCGTGTATCGAAGATGGCGGAGAGTGCGATGAGTGAGGAGCGTCGAGCGGATATCCGTCCGGGACGTCTGGCGCCGGAGGCGTATGCCGCTCACTTCGCGGATCACGTTCCTCCCTTGACGGAGGCGCAGGCCCTGCTCGAGGCGAGCCGGTGCCTGTACTGCTACGACGCCCCGTGCATGCGGGCCTGTCCGACCGGCATCGACGTGCCGTCGTTCATCCGGCGCATCGCCGAGGGCAACGTGCGCGGCGCGGCCGAATCGATCCTGACGGCCAATCCGCTCGGCGGCATGTGCGCGCGGGATTGCCCCACGGAGGTGTTGTGCGAGCAGGTCTGCGTGCGCAACACCGAGCAGGGTCAGCCCGTGGCGATCGGCCGGCTGCAGCGTTACGCGGTCGACGGGCTGATGGCCGGCGCGCACGCGCCGCTGTTCGTGCGTGCTCCGTCCACCGGCCGGCGGGTGGCGGTGGTGGGCGCGGGACCGGCCGGTCTCGCCTGCGCGCATGCGCTCGCGCGCGCCGGCCACGCGGTGACGCTGCTCGACGCCAAGCCCAAGCCCGGCGGTCTCAACGAGTACGGCATCGCCGCCTACAAGGTCGCCGGCGGCTACGCGCAGCGCGAGGTGCAATGGCTGCTCGGCATCGGCGGGATCGAGCTGCGGTGCGGATGGCGGCTCTCGAGCGCCGAGCAGCTCGAGGTGCTGCGCCGGGAGTACGCCGCGGTGTTCCTGGGTTTGGGCCTCGCGGACACTTACCGGCTGGGGATTGCGGGCGAGGCGCTCGAGGGCGTCGCGGACGCGGTCGAGTTCATCGGTCATCTGCGCCAGGCGCGGGATCCGGCCACGCTGCCGGTGGGCCGGCGCGTCGTGGTGATCGGCGGCGGCATGACCGCCATCGATGCGGGTGTGCAAGCGAAGCTGCTCGGTGCGCAAAGCGTCACCATCGTTTACCGCCGCGGTGCGCAGCAGATGCCCGCGTCGCGCAAGGAGCAGGATCTGGCGCGGATCCAGGGCGTAGGCATCCTGCACTGGCTCGCGCCCGTGGAGGTGCTCGGCGAGGGCGGCAGCGTGCGTGGCGTGCGCTTCGCCCGTCAGCGGCTCGAGGGCGGGCGGCTCGTGCCGGCGGGCGAAGAGCTGACACTCGAGGCCGACATGGTGCTGAAGGCGATCGGCCAGCGCCTGGACGCCGGCGTGCTGGCCGGGTGCGGCCTGGCGCAACGGGATGGCCGCATCGTGGTTGATGAGTCAGGTCGCACCAGTGTCGCCAATGTCTGGGCCGGCGGCGATTGCGTCGCCGACGGCGACGACCTGACGGTCTACGCCGTCGCCCATGGCTTGCGCGCCGCGCACGACATAGATACGCAGCTGCGCAACGGTCGGGCTCGTGCCGACGGCTGATCCGGGAGAATTCCATGGCGCAATTGGACATCGATTTCTGCGGTATCCGCAGTCCCAATCCGTTCTGGCTGGCGTCCGCGCCGCCGACCGACAAGGCCTACAACGTGGAGCGCGCCTTCGAGGCCGGCTGGGGCGGGGTGGTATGGAAGACATTGGCCGAAGCCGGGCCACCGGTGGTGAATGTGAGCGGCCCGCGCTATGGCGCGCTGCTGGCCGTGGACCGCAGCCTCATCGGCTTCAACAACATCGAGCTCATCACCGATCGCGATCTCGAGGTCAACCTGGAGGAAATCCGCGCGGTCAAGCGCCGCTGGCCCGACCGGGCCGTGATCGCCTCGATCATGGTGCCGTGCACGGAGGAGTCCTGGAAAGCGATCCTGCCGCGAGTGGAGGACACCGGCTGTGACGGCATCGAGCTCAATTTCGGCTGTCCGCACGGCATGAGCGAACGCGGCATGGGCGCGGCGGTGGGTCAGGTTCCCGAGTACATCGAGATGGTCACCGCGTGGTGCAAGCACTACTCGCAACTGCCCGTGATCGTGAAGCTGACTCCCAACGTGACGAACATCCGCATGCCGGCGCGCGCGGCCAAGGCCGGCGGCGCCGATGCGGTATCGCTGATCAACACGATCAATTCGATCATGGGCGTCGATCCCGAGACCCTGACGATGAGCCCGGCCGTGGGCGAGCAAGGGACGCACGGCGGATATTGCGGGCCCGCGGTCAAGCCGATCGCGCTGCACATGGTGGCGGAAATCGCCCGCGACCCCGAGACCGCCGGACTGCCGATCTCCGGAATCGGCGGCATCGGCAGCTGGCGCGATGCGCTCGATTTCATCGCGCTCGGCGCCGGTTCGGTGCAGGTCTGCACGGCCGCGATGGTGTTCGGGTTCAAGATCGTCCAGGAGATGATCAATGGACTGGCGGGATATCTGGACCGGAAGGGATTCGCGAGCATTGCGCAGCTGCGCGGCCGGGCGATCGGCAGCGTCACGGATTGGCAGTTCCTGGACCTGAACCGGGTATCCAAGGCCGTGATCGATCAGGACACGTGTATCCAATGCGGCCGCTGTCACATCGCGTGCGAGGACACCGCGCACCAGGCGATCACGGCGCAGCGCGATGGACGGCGGCACTTCGAAGTGAAAGAGGAGGAGTGCGTCGGCTGCAATCTGTGCGTCAACGTGTGCCCGGTGCCCGGCTGCATCACCCTGCGTGAGCTCGCTCCAGGGGAGATTGACCGGCGTACGGGCCGCGCGGCGAGCGAGACCCGGCTGCAATGGACGGCGCATCCAAACAATCCGCTGCGGAGCGGCGCCTGATGGCCGCAGGGCCGCGGAGCCGGCCGGTGCGGCGGTCCGCAACGGGAGCGCGCCGGAGCGGCCGGGAAGCGCAGGGTCGCGCCGGTGCGCGCCGGCGCACGAGCGGCGCGGGCGGGAGTCTGCCGCGACGCAATCGCGAAGCCCAGGAGAAGGCCATCGTCGAGGCGGCCGAGCGAGTCTTCGCCGGCGCGGGCTTCGGCGGCGCCACGATGGCCGAGATTGCCAAGGCGGCGGGCTTGCCCAAGCCCAATTTGCACTACTACTTCGGCAGCAAGCGGGCGCTGTATCGGGCGGTGCTGGAGCGAACGCTGCGGGAGTGGCTCGAGCCGACCGATTGTATCGTCGCGACGGCCGAGCCGCGCGCGGCGCTCGAGTGCTACATCCGCGGCAAGATGCGCCTGTCGTTCACCTGCCCGTACGCCTCCCGCGTGTGGGCGAACGAGTTGCTGCACGGCGCGCCGGAGTTGCGTGCGACGCTGGTGAGCACCTTGCGCCCGCTCGTGCGCCGCAAGGCCGCGGTGATCGATCGGTGGATCGCCGAGGGCCGCATGGCGCGGGTCGACAGCAAGCACCTGTTCTTCACGATCTGGGCGGCCACGCAGACGTACGCGGATTTTACGGTGCAGGTCTGCGCCGTGCTGGGTCTGGAGAAGCTCGACCAGACGGCGCAGGACAGCGCGACGGAGCACGTCGTCGGGCTGGTCCTGCGTGGCTGCGGACTCGCAGGGACCCGTTCCGGCCTGCGCAAATGAGATTGCAGACTTTGTAATCTGAAATGAATCGTCGATCTGTCATTCTGTGCGCGATCTGACCTCTGGAGCGCAAATCATGGCAAATCCCCTGGGAACGCGTCGTGAGCCGGCATCGACCCCGGATGCCGCCTGGCTCGAGGCGCACTGGATGCCGTTCACTGCAAACCGCCAGTTCAAGGCTGCGCCGCGCCTGTTCGCCCAGGCCGCGGGCGCCTATTACACCGACCTGCAGGGGCGCAAGGTCTTCGACGGGCTCTCGGGGCTGTGGTGCACGGGGCTCGGCCACGCGCGCAAGGAGATCGTCGAGGCCGTGGCCCGTCAGATCGGCACGCTCGATTACGCGCCGGCATTCCAGTTCGGGCACATGCTGTCGTTCGAGCTCGCCAACCGGATCGTCGAGCGCATGCCGGCCGGGCTGGATCACGTGATGTTTTCCGGAGGCTCCGGCTCCGATGCCGTGGACAGCTCGCTGAAGATCGCGCGGGCCTATTGGCGAATCCGCGGCCAGGGCGCCAAGACGCGCCTGATCGGGCGGGTACAGGGCTATCACGGCGTGAACTTCGGTGGCGTGTCGGTCGGCGGCATCGCCGGCAACCGCAAGCTCTTCGGCCAGGGTCTCGAAACCGCGCACTTGGCCGATCTGCAGCCGCCGCCGGGCTCGTTCTTCCGGGGCGAGCCGAGCGAGGGCGGTGAGGCGCTGGCCGATTCGCTTCTGGCGCTGCTGCGTCTCTATGATGCCTCCACGATCGCCGCGGTGATCGTGGAGCCGTTCTCGGGGTCCGCGGGGGTCATCGTCCCGCCGCGCGGCTACTTGAAGCGGCTGCGGCAGATCTGCACCGAGAACGACATACTGTTGATCTTCGATGAGGTGATCACCGGCTTCGGCCGTTGCGGCGCGTGG
>JAJZZR010000335.1 GCA_021797465.1 Pseudomonadota bacterium
CACGCTGTCCCGGATCGCGGCGATGTCGGCGGCGGGATAGTTGAATTTCTCCCGCAGCTTGCGGCACAGCTCCGCCACGATGAATCGGGAGATCACCCACTCGTGATCATTCAGGACATCCTCGAGCACGCTGGCGCACGCTCCGGCTCGGCTGATGTACGCGGCCACCAGCACCGAGGAATCCAACACCACTCTCACGGCTCGCCGAGCTTGCGGAACACGTCCTCGTCGGTGTGAATGCCCTGGGCCTGGGCCCGCGGTACGAGCCGCGCGCGCAGGCGATGAAACGTCATGACCCGCAAATAACGTTGCAGCGCCTCGCGGGCGAGGTCGCTCTTGGACAGATGGCTGGCAGCGCTCTCCTGTTCGAGCGCCTGATCGAGCTCATCCGGGATGCGCAGCGTCAGGGTTGCCATGTATTGCAATGTAATACATGGGGGCTCGAGGTTCAAGCGTCGCGGCGCCATCCGCTTGCAGCCGGTGCTCGTTCCCGGCAAGGGACGCTGCGGAACGTCAATCCCGGCTCGATCGCCGGGGGCCGCTATTTCTTGGTGGTCCCGTTGTCCACGGTCCCGGGTCTGGGTTTGACCCGGGTGCGCCAGACCTCGTACGGATCCCACGCATAGAGCCGGCTCACGGCCCGCAGCTGACGTACCTTCGCAGTGGGAGATGGATCAGCGGCAGAGGGGTCCTGCGGCTGAGGAGCATCGTGCGCAGAGCGTTCAGGCTTCATGTCGGTCTATTACCTCAAATCTTCTCAAGGGCGCTTCGTGCGCCGGTCCTTACGCGTGCGCGGCATCGTGCCGCGCCGACCGGGCTGAGAAGTGTAGTCGAATGAAGTGATCTTAGGGTACCCCCATGACCGAGCCGTGACAGCTTAGCGCTCGGGGGCGCCTCACGAGGGGCGCGTTCGGGCCCTGGGTGCGCCTTGCGCGGCACGATGTCGCAAAATCGTGACGCGGATCACACTTTGGCAGGCGGCGCGGGCCCCGGGGAGGGGCCCGCGGGGGGCGGATCAATATTTCTGCTTGAACTCTTCGGCGGTCAGCTGGTGCCGGGAGAGCAGCTTGTAGAAGTCCGTGCGGTTGCGCTTGGCCAGGCGTGCCGCCTGGGTCACGTTGCCGCCCGTGATCTGCAGGATCTGCGAGAGATAGCTGCGCGTGAACTCGTCGCGCGCCTCGTCGAAGGACGGCAGGTGTCCCGAGGTGCCGCCCAGGGACTGCTGGACCAGCTCCACCGGGATGATGGGCGTCTGGGAGAGCGCCACGTTCTGGCGCACCACGTTCTGCAGCTGGCGGATGTTGCCCGGCCAGTCGGCCGTGGCGAGCAGCTCCACCGCCTCGGGGGCATAGATCTTGCGCGCGCCGCTCTCCTTGGCGATCTGCGCCAGGAAGTGCGCCACCAGCAGCGGTATGTCCTCGCGCCTGCGGTTGAGCGCGGGCATCTCGATGTGCACCACGTTCAGCCGGTAGTACAGGTCTTCGCGGAACTGCCCGTCGGCGAGCAGCTGGTGCAGGTCGCGGTGCGTGGCCGAGATCACCCGCACATTCACCGGCAGCGCCTCGGTGCCCCCGACGGGGCGGATGAGGCCCTCCTGCAGAACGCGCAGGAGCTTCACCTGCAGCCGGATCGGCATGTCGCCGATCTCATCGAGCATCAGGGTGCCGCCGTCGGCGGCCATGAACAGCCCGCGGTGCGCGCTGGTCGCGCCGGTGAAGGCGCCTTTTTCGTGGCCGAAGAGTTCGGACTCGAGCAGGTTCTCGGCCATGGCCCCGCAGTTGATGGCGACGAACGGCTTGTTGCGCCGCGGGCTGGCCAGATGAATGGCCTTGGCGAGCAGCTCCTTGCCCGTGCCGCTCTCCCCGGTGATCAGCACGCGCGCGTCGGTGCCCGCGACCATCTGGGCCTGGGCGAGCTTCTCTTCCATGACGGCGCTGCGGGTGATGATCTCGGCGCGCCAGTTCTCGTCCGAGGCGCCGAAGCCGGAAATGCGCAGCGCCTTCTGGACCTGATCGAGCAGCTCCTGCTTGTCGACCGGCTTGGTGAGGAAGCCGAATGCGCCCATCTGGGTCGCCTGCACGGCATCGGGAATGGTGCCGTGGGCCGTGAGCATGATGACCTTCAGCCCCGGCCAGCGGACCTGCAGCTCCTTCAGCAGACCGATGCCGTCCAGCGGCTCCATGCGCAGGTCGGTGACCACCAGGTCCGGACGGAAGCGCCCGGCGGCGGCGAGCGCCTGCGGCCCACCTTCGACGGCTTCCACTTCGTAATTCTCGGCGCGCAGCCGGATGGTCAGCAGCCGCAGCAAACCCGGATCGTCGTCGACGACCAGGATGCGCGGCTTGTGCCGGGAAGGACTGGCCGGGACTTTGGGCCGCTCCGCGGCGGGCACGAGTTGGGAGAGCATGTTCACTTCGGGGTACCTACTGCGCCAAGTTTACCCTGGTTGAGGGATTTTTCGATGTTGGCGATCGCGGCCAGTTTGGCGCGCGCCTGATCCAACCGTCGCTGCAGGGCGACATTCTGATCGGCCGCGGCGTCGAGTTGGGCATTCAACTGCGCGATCTCCGATGCGTTCGAAGCCTGCAGAGTGCTGTTTTTTTGCTCTTCGGTCAATCGCTGTGTGATCAAAGTGAGATCGAGTCGCGCCACGGTGAGCTCGGCCGGCGAGAGCGTCGGTGTCGGGTCGGCGAGCAGCGTCTGCAGCAGACTGCGCGCGCGCGGCAGATTCGCGCCGGGCCGGCCGGTCACGCCGAGCAGGATCGCCAGGTGCAGCGTGTCGCGCGGCGCGGCCTGCTTGCGGTAGGCCGCCTCGGCGGCGGCGAGTTGGCTCGCCTGCGCGCTCGGGCTGGCCGCGAGCCAGCGTCCGAGCCAGGCGAAATTGTCGGCCGGTGGCGACGGTTTCGCCGGCGCCGGCGCGATCACCTGCGCCTCCTTGGCCACTTTGCGCACCAGCATGCGGCTCGTCTGACAGGCGCTCAGGGCGAGGGCGGCGAGCACGAGCGTCACGAGCGCGCCGCGGCGGATCAATGACACGTCAACATCAGGCGGCATGGGCTTGTTTCCCTTGCTCCGGTGGCTGGTTGCGAACGACGCGCGGCATGCGGATGCGAAAGTGCGCGCCGGGAAATTCTCCATCGACGATCTGCACGGTGCCGCCGTGGGCGGTGACAAACTCCAACACCACGGACAGCCCGATGCCGGTGCCTTTCACCGAGATGCCCGCGGCGGCGCGGCCGGTGTAGAAGGCGCGGAACACGTTCTCGCGGTCCTCCTTGGGGATGCCCGGTCCATTGTCGGCGACATCGATGATCAGTTGGGTCCCGGAGGTGAGCGCGCGCAGGTGCAGCGCACCGCCCTTGGGCGAGTACTTGACCGCGTTCGAGACCAGATTCTCCAGGATCAGGCGCATCTTGGCACGGTCGGCCACCAGCGTCACGTCATCGACCTGCACGTCGAGGCGCATGCGCTGGGCGAGCACGGTGAGCTGCTGGGTCTCGAGCACCTGCTTGACCAGCGGTCGCAGCCGGAACTCGCTCGGCTCGAGGCCGACGCTCGAGGTCTGCCAGGCGCTGAAGGACAGCAGGTTCTCGATCATGCGCTGCAGCTGCAGGCCGTTGTCGCGCAGGATGGCCATGACCTCGCGCTGGCCGGCGTCGAGCTCCCCGACCGCCCCGTCCATCAGCAGCTCGGTGCCCTCGCGGATGTTGGCGAGGGGTGTCTTCAGCTCGTGCGACATGTGGCGCAGGAATCGGTTGCGCTCCTCGGCCAGCTCGAGCAGCCGCCGTCGCAGCCACTCCAGCTGCCCGCCCAGGCGCTCCAGGTCGTGCGGCCCGCGGACCGTGATGCGCTGATGCAGCCGGCCATGGCCGAGGTCGCTGATGGCGCGGTCGATCTGCCGCAGCGGGCGTCCGATGACCAGGGTGAGCACGAACACCGCGAGCAACATCAGCGGCACCAGCAGCCCCGCCTGCCAGAACAGGTGCGCGCGGGCCCGCGCGGTGAGGCTGCGGAAGGTCGCGACGTCGGCGTCGATCTGTTGATTGCTCTGTTCGGCGACCCGGTCGACGAGCGCGCCGAGGCGCGCAAACAGCTTGGACAGTCCGGCGGCTTCGGCCGCCTGGGTGCCCGGCGGCGTGGTGAGCACGCGGGCGCGGATCTGGTTCTGCACCGCGGCGAGTTGCATCAGCGTCCGGCGCGCCGCGCCGCTCGCCTGCGCATACAGCTCGTCGCGGGTCGCGGACAGGTGGGCGTTCTGCCGCTCATAGAGTTGCAGCAGGCGCGGATCGTCCAGAACGTCGTACAGGCGCGCCGTGCGCTCGAGGGAGTCGATTTCGCTGAACAGACGTTGACTATCGCGCGCCGCGTTGACGCTCTCGTTGACGATGCTCTGGCCTGTCGCCGAAATCGTGCTGAACTGAACCGCCGCGGTGACGATCGCGATGAGCAGCAGCAGCGCGAGCAGCCC
>JAJZZR010000066.1 GCA_021797465.1 Pseudomonadota bacterium
GGCGGGTCTGGCTGCGGACTCGCAGCGCCCAGATGAGGTTGGCGAAGCCGGCCGGGAGCGAGAAGAAGGCGAAGATGCCCCAGGTCCAAGCACTGAAGTGAAGCGCCAATCCCTCGGCGGCGCACGTGGCGGCCGCCCCGACGATCAGCACGATGACGACGGGGAGCGAGTCGGCGACGAAGGGCGCGAACGCCGCGCAGTAGATGAATACCACGCCGGCGCCGGCGTTGAACGGATAGTAGGCGAGGCCGAACAGGGCGAGCGCGGCCATGAGCAGCCGCCGGGCGCGCATGCGGCGGGTGAATATCAGTGCGACATACAGCGCCAGGAAGCAGGGATAGAGCAGCGCGACGGCCAGCCAGGCGGAGAAGCTGGGGTGTTGCGCGGGTGCGGCGAAGAAGAAGATCGAGTAACAGAGCCAGATCAGATCGAATGTCCGTACGCGCTCCGGGGGGCGCGGCAGGTCACAGGTCTCGCGGGGCGGTACGGGTTGGCTCATGGCGCTCGGACTTCTCTCCGGGAGAACGTAATCCAGGCCGCCGCAAACATCAACACGCTGAAGCCGGCGAGCACCAGCCAGTGCAGCGGCGCGCCGGTGCGCGGCGCGAACCCGAACACCGCTAGCGCCAGCTGCGCGAGATGATACGTCGGCAGCACCGGGGCGATCACCCGCACCCAGTGCGGCAGCATGCGCAGCGGCATGAAGAACCCCGAGGCGAACGACAGCGGCAGATAGACGAGGTTGATCAGACCGGCGCCGGCGTTCGCCGGCGTGATCAGCCCGATCAACAGGCCGAGCGCGGTGAAGGGGATGGAGCCGAGCAGCACGATGAAGGCCAGGCGCGCGGCCTGCCCCAGGCTGACCGTCACGCCGCCCACGGCGATGCCGAGCCAGATGAGCGCGGCCATGACGATGAGCGCGAAGGCGGCGCTGCTGAGCATCTTGGCCAGCAGGTAGGCCAGGCGCGGCATGGGACTGGCCCATTTGAGCTCGAGCCAGCCCCGGGCCCGCTCGAGGGAGATGCCGAGTCCGATGCCGAACAGACAGGCCGAGCCCAGCCCCAGGCAGCTGTAGCTCGCGATCAGGTACTGCGCGATCGGGCTGTGCCGGTGGCCGGTGCCGAACAGCAGATAGAACATCAGCGGAAATCCGATGACCGAGAAAGAGTAGGCCCGGGTGCGCGCCAGGCGAATGAACTCGTAGCCGATCTCCATCAGCACGGGGCGCAGCCGGCCGATGGCGGACGCGCGCGGCTCGAGCGGCAGGACGGCTTCGGTCATGATCGTACTCCCGGGGTTTCGCTCGGTTCAGGCGGCGTGGGTGAGAGCCAGGAACGCATCCTCGAGGCTCGCGGCGCCGATCTCCAGATCGCTCAGTGTCGCGTCGAGCGGCAGCAACTGTCGCAGCACCGCCTGCGGGTCATGGGCGAAGATCACGGCGTCCTCGCCGTGACGCTCGAGCGAGGTGACGGTCGGCAGCCCGCGCAACACCTCGTCGGCAACCCGCGTGCGGCAGCGGATGCGTCGCGCCGCGACCGACCGCTTGATCTGCGCCGGTGTCCCGAGCCGGGCGAGGCGGCCGTGCTCGATGAGCGCGATCCGATGGGCCAGCGCGTCGGCTTCCTCGAGATAATGGGTGGTGAGCAGCACCGCCTTGCCGGCCGCCGCGAGCGAGCGGATGTGCTCCCAGACTTGCCGGCGCGCCTGCACGTCCAGCCCCACCGTCGGCTCATCCAGGCAGACCAGCTGCGGATCGCCGCAGATCGCCAGGGCGAACAGCAGCCGCTGTTTCTGGCCGCCCGAGAGCGTGCCGAAGCGCTGGTGCTCGAGCGGCGCCAGTCTCGAGCGCTGCAGGACCTCGGCGGTCGGCACAGGCCGTGGGTAGTAGCTGCGGAACAGCTCGATGTGCTCGCGTACCGTCAGCATGTCCGGCGCCTGCGCATCCTGCAGCATCGCGCCGATGGCGGCACGCGCCGTGCTGCTGCGGGGGTCGCGGCCCAGCACCTCAACGCGCCCGTCATCGGGTGCGAGCAGTCCGAGCAGCAGCCGCACGGCGGTGCTCTTGCCGGCCCCGTTCGGGCCGAGCAGGGCGGTCACCTCGCCGCTGCGCAGCTGCAGCGAGAACTGCTCGAGCGCCGCGCGGTTTCCGAACCGCTTGCTGACGCCGTGCAGCGCGGCGATCGAGCGGCCGGATGAGGCGGCGAGCAGGTCGTGGGCGGATGTGGCGGACATGGGCGTGTCATCGGTTGGCCGGCAGTGGCGCCAGGATGGCCCACCGCCGCCCGCGTGTGCAGTGCGTCCTGTCAACACTGGCAAGTGACACTTGTCACGCCCGCGCATTCACGCCCGAGTCTCCAGGCCTCGGGCGCCGAGTCGGCGCGGATGCCGTGCGGGCGCCGCGAATCCGCCGATCCGGCCGCGCAGCGGATCGCCCGCGGCGATCGCGCCGGCGGGATTACAATACGGCGATGAAAATCTCCGGCACTCCCTACCGCACCATCTGGCCGCTCGCCTGCGGGACCGTGCGGGTCATCGATCAATCCCGGCTGCCGTTCGAGTTCGAGACCGTCGATTTGGCGACACTCGAGGATGCGGCGCGGGCCATCCAGACCATGATCGTGCGTGGCGCTCCGCTGATTGGCGCCACGGCGGCCTACGGGCTGGCGCTTGCGCTGCGTCAGGACGCCTCGGAGGCGAGGATTGCGGAGGCGGTGCAGGTGCTGCGCGCGACGCGGCCTACCGCCGTGAATCTGGCATGGGCGCTCGAGAGGGTGCGCGCGCGCATCGCGCATCTGCCGCCGGCGCAGCGCATGGCCGCGGCGTTCGCCGAGGCGGGGCGCATTTGCGACGAGGACGTTGCGCAGTGCCATGCGATCGGTGTCCACGGCGCGGAGATCATCCGCGCCATGGCGCACGCGGCGCGCCGCCGCATCAACGTCCTCACGCACTGCAACGCCGGCTGGCTGGCGTGCGTCGATTGGGGTACGGCGCTGTCGCCGGTTTACGTGGCGCACGATGCGGGCATCGATGTGCACGTGTGGGTCGACGAAACCCGGCCGCGCAACCAGGGCGCCTCGCTGACCGCCTTCGAGCTGGGGGCCCACGGGGTGGCGCACACCGTGATCGTGGATAACCTCGGGGGACATCTGATGCAGCACGGACGGGTGGATCTGGTGATCGTCGGCAGCGATCGGACCACGGCCGCCGCGGATGTGTGCAACAAGGTGGGCACGTACCTGAAGGCGCTCGCCGCGCGTGACAACGGCGTGCCGTTCTACGCGGCGCTGCCGGTCAGCACTCTGGACTGGAATCTCGAGGACGGCCACGACATCGAGATCGAGGCGCGCGATCCGCAGGAGGTTACGCACGTCAGCGGGCGCACCGCCGCGGGCGCCCTGGAGCGCGTGCGCGTCGTACCCGAGGGCAGCGCCGCGCTCAATCTCGCCTTCGATGTCACGCCGGCGCGCCTCGTGACGGGTTTGATCACCGAGCGCGGCGTATGCGCCGCGAGCCGAGCCGGCCTCGCCGCGCTGTATCCGGAGCGCGCCGCATGATCGAGGCGGACGCGGACGAGACACAGCGCCGTGCCGTGATCGCCGGGTGCCGGGAGCTGTCGCGTCTGGCGCTTTCGCACGGTACGTCGGGAAACGTGAGCGTGCGCCGCGACGCACGCTCGTTTTTCGTCAGTCCCACCGGACGGCTTTACGAGTCGCTCGAGCCGCAAGATGTTCCGCTGGTGAGCCTCGAGGGGCTGTGGCATGGCCGCTGCCGGCCCTCGAGCGAGTGGCGTTTCCATCGCGACATCTTCGCCGCCAGACCCGACGCGGGCGCGATCGTGCACGCCCACCCCCGCTTCGCCACGGCGCTTGCCTGCACGGGCCGGGGCATCCCGGCGTTTCACTACATGGTCGCGGTCGCAGGTGGAGCGGACATCCGCTGCGCGCCGTACCACACGTTCGGCTCGCAGGCCCTGTCCGAGGCGGCCCTCGCGGCGCTGCGCGATCGCCGGGCGTGTCTGCTCGCTCATCATGGACTCATCGCCGTCGGGGCGGACCTCGATGGCGCCTTGCGCCTCGCCGGGGAGGTGGAGAATCTCGCCGCGCAGTACTGCGCGGCGCTGGCCATCGGCGCAGTGGAGCTGTTGGATGCTTCCGAGATGACACGCGTCCTCGAGAAGTTCCGCACCTACGGCCGTCAGGATGCCGTCGATCCCGATCTGCGCCACGGCGGTGAGCGGCTGCCGCCGCAGTGAGCGGCTCAGCGGCGGATGCGGCGCCGCTCGAGCACGAAGCGGGCCAGGATATTGATGATGAGCACGAACCCGGTGACCAGCAGCGCCGCGGCGTAGGCGAGCGCGTTGGCCGAGGCGAACGGCTCGTTGATGAAGGTCCAGATCGCGTACGTGAGGTAGGCGATCGGCGAGTGGGTCAGATGGCCGTTCCA
>JAJZZR010000093.1 GCA_021797465.1 Pseudomonadota bacterium
CCGTCACTCGATTCCGTACTGCGACGATCCAGCGAGCGAGTCCTCATCCGAGCGCATTGCGGGTTTCTCGGAGAGCGTGCTCCATAAAAATCACATGTCGCCCTGCTACACCAACGCCGGGTGCGGCCACTGTTGCAGCGGGTGCTGCTGCGCGAGATGCCGTTTCCTTTGGGACCTTGGCGCCGGAGGCCACCATGACGCCTGAAATCAAACCCGCGCCGGCGGCGACAGTCGCGAGAATTCCCATTGCAATCGAACGCTTCATACGTCAGCACCCTGTGTGTCTCTACGCTTCACGAAACCACCTGCGATTTCCGCGGACGGGTTGCCGGAGTTGATGCCAAGCGCGCAGTGAACGAACATCCGGTCCGCAAAGACCCCTCGCGCCGTCGCCTCGAGGCGGAGCCGCAGCGCCTCGAGGGCGCGACGCGCCACCTCCGATGCCACGAGCGATCTCCTTGCGCGCCTCGAGCGTGCCCCACCAAGGCAGGGCCTGACTCACCTCGATGTCCTCGCCCGTTCCCGTGGCGCTGCCGAAGGTGTGCGGCGCCGCCGAGACACTCAGCATTGGATCGGGCAACGCGCCGGCCGGCCGGATACTGGAAACCGCCGCAATCAGCGCTTGGCGCATGGCGCGGAGACTTGCGTTGCGCGCAAGCACCGCGGCGGTAAACGACTCAGCGCTCAGCGGGGCCGGCATCGACCCATAACGGTCCCGGTGCGCGAGATCGCCGGCATGAGTAGCGCTCACGCCGAGGAGCAACGCCAAGCCGACCACGCCGGCGAGGCTTTTGGAATATTGGTGCACAAGACACTCCGCTTGCAGATCCCAAACGACGACGTGCCCGCACACGCTTTGCGTGCAAGCGCCGATCCGCAACGTGGAGTGTTAGAGTCTCAGACGGAGGGTCGAAAGATAGGTGTCGCGCCCCGCCGAGGGCACGATGGCGATGCTCGGCGGCCCCTGCGGGGGCGGTCTTCGATGCGTCGCCACAGGAGAGGTCGCAATCCATGCCGTCGCGGATGGAGCGACGGCATGCGCATTGCGGACTTCAATCCCGGCGACTCGAGCCGCCGGCCCGGCGGGCACCCACCCACAGGCGCTGGTCATCCCACACGAGATTCCCCGGGACAACGACGCGCCACTGCAGGGCATCAGCGCCCCGTGACCCATCATGGGACAGCGCATCGGTACCGGAGTCGGGGACAGCATCATGGGACACGCCCAGACCTGCTGACCGTACCCGAGGGTCACCACTGCCAGCAGCAGGAGCGTGAGGTAATGCGAATGGAGACGGCGACCCATCATGCGCTTGCCACGGTAATGCTTTGCGGTCTGAAACACCACAGCGGTCATCCGCGCCGAATCCGAGTGGGCCAATCCGATCACCTCATTTGTTCAAAACAGAGTTGTTTTGAAAGCGTCTGACGTACTGGGCAGGTCTGTGCTGCGAACTCGAGTTCCGCTCGCTGTTGCTCGCTCAAAGGTCCGGTGAGCTCCACGGCATATCCGAACCGCACGATGTCGTCAGTCGGCCTTTGAAGGCTTACGCGCGTGCGCACGCTCTGAAGCGGGATGCCGTTCGCACTGGCACACATTCGGACTGCCATGTTCAGGCATGCGGCCAAGGCTGCTTCGAGCAGCTCGTGGGCACCGAAACCCGAGCCACCCCCGCCTTTGGCAATGGGAGCATCTGCAATGAGCTCCTGGTTGCCGTTGGTCACGGTGGTGGGATAGGAACCTGCGATGCTCTCGGCTTGAATCATTCCCACACTCCTGACTTTGGCCCATCAAACCCGATTTGAGCGAGCATCTTATCCTGACGAACCCGCATCGAGGATATGCGCATTGCGCGGCTCTCCCCTCAGCTCAAAGGCGAGGCGCTGCTCGATCGCCTCGGTAATTCAGCCGAGCGCAGCAAGCGCCACGCCTCGTAGATTTTCGGACCGACGGGACCGAAACGATCGCCTGGTTCATGCGAGCAGCCGACGCAGTCGATCGACAAGTTGTCCGATTTCCTCCTCCGTCGTAGCGCGCCCCAGGCTGAAGCGGATGGCGCCCATGCCGATCTCGGGCGAGATTCCCATGGCCTCCAGGACCGGCGACAACTCGACCCGACCCGCGTGGCACGCCGAGCCAGTCGATGCGGCGACCTCCGGCATCCGTGCCAGGATCTCGGCCCCGACCTGCCCCGCGAACGAGACATTGAGCGTGTTCGGCAACCGCTCGTCGACATGTCCATTGAGAGAGACGCGCTCGCCGAGATCGACGCGCAGGTGCTCCCAGAGCAGGTCGCGTAAGCGTCGCGTCTCCGGCATGCCGAGCCCAGGCTGCGCAATCTCGCATGCCGTGCCAAGTCCCGCCGCAAGGAGCGCGCTCTCGGTGCCCGCCCGTCGGCCGAACTCGTGTCCAGCGCCATGGATCAGAGGCTCCAGACTGAGTCCACGACGGATATAGAGGGCACCGATGCCCTTCGGTCCATAGAGCTTATGACCGGCGATCGAGAGCAGATCGACGCCAAGCGTCTCCACGTCCGTCGGCATCTTGCCGACGGATTGCGCGGCGTCCGTGTGCAGGGGAATCCCGTGCGCATGCGCAATCTTCGCGATCTCGGCAATCGGCTGAATCGTTCCAACCTCGTTGTTGGCGTGCATAACGCTGATGAGAACCGTATCACCGGTGATCGCCTTGCGGATCTCTTCGGGGTCGACGCGACCGGTTCCGTCCACCGGAACGTAGGTCACGGCCGCGCCGAGGCGCTCGAGAAACCGGCACGGCATGAGGACGGCCGGATGCTCGATCCGCGAGGTGATGAGGTGCGCAGGTCTATCGCGCTTGCGGAAGAACAGGCCCTTCAGCGCAAGATTGTTCGCTTCGCTCCCGCCACTCGTGAAGACGAGCTCCTCCGCGGTGCACCCGAGAAGCGCTGCGACTTGCGCGCGACCGCGGTCTAGCGCAGCCTTGGAAGGCGCACCCGCCCAGTGACCGCTCGATGGATTGCCGTAGGCGCTCTCGAGCAGCGGGCGCATGACCGCTGCGACCGCCGGATCAATCGGTGTGCTGGCGTTATAGTCGAGGTAGATCGGTTTCACGCCGACGTCTCGGGCAGTCAAAATATTAGCACCTTGTCAGCCGCGAGCGTCAGCGCGGCAAGCTCATCCATCGAGCTGCGTCGAGCGCCTTCGACGAGCTCGTTCTCCGAGAAGCCGCGGGCATCCATGCAGGCACCGCAGAGCAGCACGTGGTGAGCGTCGCTCCGGAAGCGCTTCAGCATTCGCTCGAGGCTGTAATAACCCTCGGGCGTCTTCTGGCCGCTCTTGGCGCACCCGACCGCATCGGCCATGAGGAAGACCGTGATCTCGTTCGCGGGGGCCGCCTTGCCGAGCGCATGGGCAAGACGCAGCGCGTTGTAGCAGCGCTCCGTGCCGTAGGGAGGATCATTGAGGATGAGAAGGATCTTCATGGGTATGCCTCGATCACTCGCGGCCACCATCACACACCCCGCCGGCCGGTTGCGCGGGTCGCATCCCGGGATCGGTCCGCAGACGCCGGCTCGAGGCCAGACGACCTTCCGCGCCTCCGCCCGGCTCAATGCTCAGGCGCTTGACAGCGCGTTCACATTCAATAACTCTATTGAATATATTCTTCCTGGAAGAACGCTCATGTCAAGCGATAATCCCAAGCGCGTCGTGCTCGAAGGTCTCGCGGAAATCGCGAAGTCGCTTGCACATACCCACCGGCTCGAGATCCTCGAGCACCTGGCGCAGGGCGAGCGCAGCGTCGAGGCGGTCGCGGCGTGCGTCGGCCTCTCGATTGCCAACGCCTCGCAGCATCTGCGGCTGATGCGTGGGGCCGGAGTGCTCGCCTCGCGGCGGGATGGTAAGCACGTTCTCTACCGTCTGAGCGATCCGACAGTCCTCAATGCGCTGGCCGCGTTGCGCAAGATCGCCGAACTCCATTCGGCGCAGGTGCGTGAGGTGATTGAGCGCTATTTTCGCGCGCGGGATGCGCTCGAGCCGGTGAGCCGCAAGGAACTGACTCGACGCCTGAAGGAGGATCTCGTCACTGTGCTCGATGTGCGCCCCACGGACGAATACTCCGCCGGGCATCTGCCGAAGGCGGTCAATATTCCTCTGGGCGAACTTGCGCGTCGGCTGCGCGAAGTACCCAAGGACCGCGAAATCATCGCCTATTGCCGCGGCCCCTTTTGCGTGCTCGCGTTTGAAGCGGTGGCCCTGCTCCGCCACCGCGGGTTCAAGGCAAGGCGCCTGGAAGACGGCTATCCGGAATGGCGGGCCGCCGGGCTGCCGGTCACAGCGGCCGATCCCCTGCACTCGCGCGTGGATCGAGCCCCGTGAGCCTCACTGGGACTCAGGATATGGTGAAGGCTGATCCCCTCTTCCCGGCAACCGCGATGCCGGATTCCGATTGGTGGCAGGCGCTCTGGCCTGCTCCCCGTGAGGTTATCGTTGCTCTCGGGGTCAAGACGCATATGGAGGCGATCGATCTGTGCTGCGGCGACGGTTGGTTCACCGCGCCGCTTGCGTCCCTCGCGCGACACGTCTACGCGATCGACATCGATGCGCGGATGCTCGCGCAGGCGAGGCAGGCAGTGGCCGCCGTCGGCGCCACGAACTGCGAATTCCTCCGGGCGGACGCCTACGCGGTCGCGACCATCGTGCCTGAATCGGTTGATTTCGTGCTGATGGCCAACACCTTCCACGGGGTGCCGGACAAGACGCGTCTCGTGCGCGCCATTGCTACGATTCTCCGGCCCGGCGGGCAGTTTGCCATTGTCAACTGGCACCAGAGGCCGCGCGAGGAGACGGTCGTTCTCGGTGAGCCCCGCGGACCCCGAACCGAGATGCGGATGAGCCCCGAGGAAATGCAAGGTTTCTTCGCGCCGACGGATCTTTGTCACAACCGGACGGTCGAGCTCCCCCCGTACCACTATGGCGCGGTGTTCGAGAAATCCCGTGTACCGTCTCACGCAGAGTAAGGAGAGCGTATATGAGTGAAAACAAACGATCCAAAGTCAAGCCGCAGGGAACCGGCGAAGGCGGTCCCAATCGGATGGGCATGGCCATGGCGAAGAAGATGATGGGACAGATGGGCCCAGGCGGCGGGCCGCCCGAGATGATGCGCAAGATGATGGCTCAACGGGGTCAGGGCGAGGCAAAGGCGCCGATGGAGCAGATGATTGGAATGTGCTCGGAGATGCTGCAGGCGATCCGGGAAACGAATGCCCTCGCCGTCCACGTCACGCCGGAGCTCGACCAGATCTTCACGGGCTGGCTCGAGGGTCTGCAGGCGAAGGCGGGAGAAATGATTGCCAAAGGTGAGACGGATGGCGCGGCGCTTGCGAGCCCTCTGGGCGTGACCGAGGCCAGCGCAAATTACCTGCTCTATCGGCTCGCTACCGCGGGTCAGGTCACGCTGAGGGCGAAAGCCCGTACCTGATGGAGATGACCATGCCGCAAAACTGGTGGCCCATGCCGTGGTTCGGAATGATCTTCGGCCCGCTCATGATGATCGTGTTCCTGGTGATCGCAGTCCTGATCGGGCTGGCGCTGCTGCGCGCGTTCGGCTTGGGACCGTCCTGCTGGCACCATCGAGACCATTCCGGTCGAGAATCACGCGGGCGGGCACTGGAGATCCTCGAGGAGCGCTTCGCCCGAGGCGAGATCGACAAGGAGGAGTTCGAGGAGAAGAAGCGCCTGTTGTCACGCTGAGGTGACCCTGTGATCAACCCGTCCGGGAGCCGATCCGTGAACGACACGAACGCAAGCGAAGCAATCCCTGCGCTTTATACGGACCTTGCGCTGCACCCGAAGAAGGATTTCGGTTGGGGCACGGGCCGCGAGAACGCTCGAGCGTTGGGATACGCTGCGCATTGGCTGGATGGTCTGCCGGAGCGGGCCTGGGAATCCGCCGCCAGCGTCGGGAATCCGTTGAGCCTCGGCCCCATTCGACCGGGCGAGGTGCTGGTCGACCTCGGATGCGGAGCAGGAGCGGATTTATGTATCGCCGCCCAGATGATCGGGACGACCGGCCGCGCAATCGGCATCGACGTCACCCCGGCGATGGTGGAAAAGGCGCGAGAGAACGCCGCACTCGCCGGCCTGAGCAATATTGAAGTGCACGTCGCCAGCATCGAGGCGACCGGCCTTCCGGACGCCTGTGCGGATGTCGTCATTTCGAACGGTGCCATCAACCTCTCGGCGCACAAGCCGTGCGTGTTCCAGGAGGCATTCCGGATTCTGAAACCCGGTGGCCGGCTTCAATTTGCAGACATGGTTCGCGCCAGCGTGAGCGAGGCAGCGAGCGGCGAGTCCTGGGCGAGCTGCGTCGCGGGCACGGTCGAACCCGAACGGTATCTCAAGATGCTCCGGGCCGCGGGGTTTATCGAGGCACAACTCGTTGGATTTACCGGTTATAAGACCGCGGCCTCGACGATCGGCGCCATGTTCAAAGCGAGCCGACCGTGATGCGCGTCATCAGGTATCGCCTGTACGGCACCGATCGCCAATCGGTATGAGGGTGAAGTTCGCATGCCCCGTGACAATCGCCAAGCTGCCGAGCACGCGATGGCTCAAGAGCCGGAGCGGGCCTCCGGTGCATTGCACTCTCGAACGGGATCGGAGCAGCTATCCAGGACCGGCGGGTCGGATTGCCCCCGCGCACGCCGCAACAGGAGTCCAAGCAATAGCAGAACTGCAGTACCGAGAAGAGCCCCGGACGAAATCAGCTCCCAACGCTCGGGTCTCCAGGGTAGCCCGACTGCGGCGCCCCAATACGCGAGTAGATACCACAGCGCCAAATACCCACCGACCGCGAAGAGCAGCGCCAGAAATGCGGTATTGAGGATGCGATTGCGCTGCCGCCGTGCCTGATCCAGCGTGCAGACGCCACGGCGCCTGAAATACACCCAAACCGCAATGCCGAGGAATACGAGCGCGGCCCCGCGAAACACCCAGTCATACTCGCCATTAAGCACGTGATCCAGGCTCGCCGCCGTTGAGATCGAGGCCACGCCGAGCAGGACCAGGAGAAGCGGCGTGATGCAGCAGAGCCATCCGGCCACGACGGCGAGCGCAGTCTGCAGAATCAGTCGCCTGCGTGCGAATCGTACGTCCTCGCTCATCGGTACAACCCTCCTCTGAGGCTGCAAAGCCCGGACATTCCTTCATCCGAGGGCACCCCAGTCGGATAAGTTCCGCTGTCCTCCAACATCTCTGCCACCCCACTTGCGTACGAAGGGATGCTACGCGCAGTGCACATCGACCATCCGGCAATAGCGTGCAGCTTGACAGGCCATCCTCCTTCAGTCAATCATTCGTCGAAACAGTAGAATGTCAAAGACCAGAACGCGCGGCGCGTAAGGGCAAACCATGATCCTGCGTCAATTTCTGCACAGGGAGCCGGTCGCCGTCTCCTACCTCGTGGGTTGCGCCGGCAAAGGGCTCGGCGCGGTCATCGATCCGCTCGATCCGATCGAGGTCTACCTCGAGGCTGCGGCCGCGGCAGGCACCCCGATCCAGCTCGTAATCGACACCCATCTACATGCGGATCACCGCTCGAGCGGCCGTGAGCTCGCCCGAGCCACAGGTGCGGACTATGCACTGCACGCATCGGCCCGCACCGGCTACGACTTCCGAGCACTGAATGACGGCGAGCGGATCGAGCTCGGCAACGTTGCGCTTGATGTCCTGCATACCCCCGGACATACGCCGGAGCACCTCTGCCTGCTGGTCACCGATCGAACCCGCGCCGCAGACGCCTGGTTCGTCATGACCGGTCATACGCTGATGATCGGTGACGTCGGTCGCACCGAGCTGGTGGACGATGCCCGGGCAGGGGCCTTGACGCTGTTCGCGACGCTCAAGAGATTGAAGGCACTGCCCGAACACCTGGAAGTATTTCCCGGAGCATTCGCAGGATCGGTCTGCGGACGCGGTCTTTCCGGCAAGCCGACGTCCACGATCGGGTTCGAGAAGCGATACAACGCCGCCTTCGCCCTGTCCGACCCGGAGCGATTCGTTGAATTCATGCTCGAGAACACCCCACCGGCACCGCAGCAAGCGGTGGAGCTGCGGGCGTGGAACGCCGGTCTGATGCCGGGCAAGGCCGCATGAGCGCCGCCGGGCCCGGGTGATCCCGTGCATGAGCGCGGCATCGGGATAAACCGGGCGCAGTTCAGCCTGCAGATGCTGCAGGTCTTTTTCGTCGGTCTCGTCATTGGCATGGAACGCGCCGTTCTGCCGGTAGTCGCGCATGACTTCGGCGTGGCGCGCACCGCCTTCCTGTTTCTCGCGAGCTTCGTGCTCTCCTTCGGCCTGGTGAAGGGCACACTCAACCTCCTCGCCGGCGCTCTGGCCGACCGCTTCGGCCGCAAACCCGTCCTGCTCGCCGGCTGGCTTGCCGCCCTTCCGATCCCGTTGCTGATTTACGCGGCACCCAACTGGTGGTGGATCGTCGCGGCCAACGCGTTTCTCGGGGTCAACCAGGGTCTCACCTGGACGATGACTGTCACCAGCCAGATCGATCTGGCGAGCACCCATCAGCGCGGTCTTGCGGTGGGAATCAACGAGGCCACAGGCTATGTCGCCGTCGGCTTGGCCGGCCTCGGTGCGGCATTCCTTGCACACCACATCGGGGCTCGGCCGGCGCTGCTGTTCTTTGGGTTTGCCACCATCGCAGCGGGCCTCGCGACGCTGGTTCGAGTGCGTGACACACTCGCCTGGGTTCACGCCGAACACGCCGAGGCGCGCCATCCACGAACGGAGGACGGCACCCCGGGCCTTGCGGCGACGTTCATCCGGATGTCCTTCCGCGATAGGGCGGGCCGTGCGATCTGCCAGGGTGGGGTCGTCAACAAGATCGCGGACACGCTGGTGTGGGTGATGTTTCCGCTGTTCTTCAAGACCCATGGCGCCGGTCTCGTCGAGATCGGTTGGCTGACGGGTCTCTACGCGATGGTGTGGGGACTGTCGCAGCTGTGGACAGGACATCTCGCCGATCGCATCGGCCGCAAGCGGCCGATCGTCGCAGGCTTCCTGCTGCTCGCCGCCGGCATCGTCGTGACCGCACTCGGACGAGGGATGGGAGTTTGGCTGCCGGCAGCGGTCATCATGGGCGTCGGCATGGCGCTTCTTTATCCGAACCTCATCGCCGCAATGTCCGACCGGGCACCGGCCCTCATCCGCGGCAAGGCGCTCGGCACGTACCGCTACTGGCGCGATACCGGCTATGCGATCGGCGCGTTGTTGCTCGGGTCGATCGCGCAGCTCTCCAATGCGGCGTTGCCCGCGATCTGGACCACCGCGACATTGGCGGCGGCCTCCGGATTGTGGATCGCGGTGGCACTGGAAGACAGCGGCGGCGTTGGGCGCTGATCAGAAGCTGAGGCGCCCAGGGAACGGACGCGCGGGCTTCCGACAGTGCGCCTGATCCTCGCCCTCGCAATGTGTCTGAGACGGCGGCATCGGGATCGGAGCAGGTCCAGGGCTTGAGAACTCGAGCTTCGACTCGATCATCTGGGGAATCGCGAAGACACCCCCTGTAGTCCACAATTGTTTCGATACCGGGTGCAATTGGTCAAGATGATGACGAAGTGCTGACTGCGTGGCACGATCCGGCCATGCGCACCGGCTTCTCTGTCCTCCTCGCCCTGATTTGTGATGCGCTCCAGTGGTTGCGACTGGCAGTGCGATCGAGTCGATCGCTCAAAGCAGAGAATCTCTTCCTTCGACGGCAACTGAGTCTCTATATCGAGCGCGGCGTTAAGCCGCGCCGAATCGACCCGGTCACGCGAGTTCGACTGGTGCTGCTGTCCCACCTCTTCGATTGGCGGCAGGCCTTGGTCGTCGTGCGTCCGGAAACGTTGCTTCGCTGGCATCGCAAGGCTTGGAAGCTGCTGTGGCGTCTGAAGTCCCGGCCGGGCCGACCGCCTATTCCAGGTGAACTGCAACGCCTCATTCGACGCATGGCCCTCGAGAATCCCCGCTGGGGTGAGGAACGCATCGCCAATGAGCTGCTATTGAAGCTGGATATCCGGGTCTCTCCCCGCACGGTCCGCAAGTATATGCCTCGGCATCCACCTGGCCGCCCGCGAGGGGATCTGCGCTGGGCGACTTTCCTGCATCTGCATGCTCAGGGAATCCTCGCCTGTGATTTCCTCATCGCCATTACGGCGAACTTTCGAATGCTGTACGTCTTCGTGGTCATCGAGCACGGAACGCGGCGCCTGGTCCACTGCAACGTCACAGCTCATCCGAGCGCCGCCTGGACGTTGCAACAGCTGCGCGAGGTGAGCGGTCTTGGATCACCGGTATCAATTCCTGCTCCATGACCGCGACTGCATCTTCTCCCGACAGCTCGATGAGTCGATCGAGGCGCTCGGAATCAGCGTACTCAAATCCGCCCCTCACTGTCCGAAGATGAATGCTATCTGCGAGCGCGTGATCGGCACGTTGCGCAGGGAGTGTCTCGACTGGCTGGTGCCGCTGTCTGAGTCGCATCTTCGCGCTCTCTTGAGAGCATGGATCCAGCACTACAATCGCGGTCGTCCGCATATGGCCTTGGGTCCCGGTACTCCAGATCCTCCGCTCCCCGCTATCCCGAAATCCGCTTCACGACACCGTCGCGGAGAGTCCTATGCCGTGAAAGCTGAACCCATTCTCGGCGGACTCCATCACGAATACCGTCTTGCTGCCGCGTGACTCAAATTCCTGCGGACCACAGCGAGCGACTGGAGTGGCTGGTCAAGAGTGCGCGCCACACGCGCCGCTTCGCACGTCATGTGGGCCGGCGCTGCGCCACCAGTACGATCAAGGACGTGGCCGAGGAGCTGATGCTGGACTGGAAGACGGTCAAGGATCTCGACAAAGAGTACATGCGCGAGCAGCTCGAGCGCGCCAGCAAACCGAACCCGAAGATCATTGGCATCGACGAACTGTCGGTGCACAAGGGACACGATTATCGCATTGTGGTGAGCGACCTGGAGAAGGAGCGTCCGATCTGATTCGGCGGGAAGGACCGCAAGGAGGTGAGCATGGACGAGTTTTACGCATTTCTTGGGGAAAATAAGGCCAAACAGATCCGTTTGGCTGTGATGGACATGTGGCCCGCATTTTACAACTCTACTCGCAAACACGCTCCGCAGGCGGCGATCCTCTACGACAAGTTCCACGTCATGAAGCATCTCGGAGAGGCTCTCGACGAGGTGAGGAAGCACGAGTACGGGAGGCTCAGCGGCAAGGATCGGAAGTTCATCAAAGGTCAAAAATACACGCTGCTGTCGCACATGCGAAATCTGGAGGGTACAGCGCGCCGCAATCTGAAACTCCTGTTGACGGCGAACAAGCGGCTCAATACCGTCTACGTCCTCAAGGAGTCCTTCGGCCAGCTGTGGGACTACAGACGAGAGGCGTGGGCTCGGAAGTTCTTCGAGAACTGGCGTGCCCAATTGAAATGGCAACGACTGAAGTCCTATGAGAAATTCGCGGATATGATCGACCGACATTGGGATGGCATCTCTGCCTATTGCAAGCCCGAGAACAAGGTTGCTCTCGGCTTCGTTGAGGGACTGAATAACAAGACCCGCGTCCTGCAGCGTCGCGCCTATGGTCTGCGAGACGAGGAGTACCTGCGGTTGAAGGTCCTGACTTGCACCTTGCCGAAACATTAACTGGTCAAAAAATGACCAATTTCTACCCACAGAAATTGGAGAAGAGCCACAAAACCGATGAGTACTATTATCATCCCCACGCCAACGTCATCTACATTCCGCTGCGCCAATTTACCAAGGCGCACTGGAAAGCGATCCTGCGCCACATCCGTCGGCGGGTGCGGGCGCACTGGCGCGATTGCGGGCGCATCGAGGACACGCGGGAGGTCTGCAAGTATCCGACCAAGCCCGCCGATCTGCTGGGTCCTGGCAACGAAATCAGCCCGCAGGAGATGTGTTGGTTGGCGCGCGAGCTGCACAGAGCCAAACTGTTCAATCCGCTCGGCGATTTCCGCGCGGCGCGGCGCGAGTGGCAAGAACGCCGCGTCCGCATCGGGCGGGTGACGGTCGCGGCCGGCAAGACCGAGCTCCGCGAGGTATTCCAAATACGCAGCGCGGGATTGCGCCGCGAGCACGTGCCTGATGACCGTCAGCAGTGCGAGTCTGCTGGCAATATCGTGCTGGCGATCCTCGCAGCCCGCCGCCACGCCTGCCGCATACCTGAGCCGGTCGCCGTCGTCACTGACTACCGCCCCGATACTTGGGAGTGGGTGCGGGATTGCAAATATGCGGTCGTCGCCGATGCCCGCGAGGCGGCCATTGACGTCCATGCCCGCCGGAACCTCTACGCCTCGCGCGCGGACCTCGAGCGCATGATCGCCGAGGACCAAGCCGTCCTCGCCAAGGCTCGGGCGGACGCGGCGAAGCCGCCTATATCGTTCACACTGGCACCCCAAATGTCCGGAGGGGGTCGCGGGGGGCACGGCTCCGGCTCCCCGTGCCCTGGGACGCAGGGCTCACCCGATAGCCCGCCGGTGTCATCTTGAGCGCCATCAGCCCTGATCTTGCTCCCGGTGAGAATTCCGCCGCGGCACTGGATGGACGACTATCGCCCCTCGTCGGCGATATCCCTGCCCGACCCCAAGCTGACTTGAAACCGATCGGCTCCGGGCGTGGAGCGCCGTTGGCGCTCTCTAGGCGCCGCCGGAACGGCGGCGCCTAGAGAGCGGCTGCTCACCCGCATGACCCGGAGGCGAGCGGCCGGTCACATGTTGTTCACCGCCGTCTGAACGGCCAATCCCCGCCGCTCCGGTCAGTAGGGAAGATAAACTGGGCTGCTAAATGAGCCGCAGGCAGTATCGTTACACCCCTGCACTTCATAGTGTGCGCTATCTGTCGGCACAAACACCTCGGCCTTTGTTCCGCTATCAATATCTGTGGAGAACGTGTAGGACGACGCGCCACCGTACTCGTACCATATTCGATAGAATGTTCCGTTTGTCACTGACGACCATTCAATCTCATAGTCCGCTCCAACGGGGCCTCTCGATATCAAATAGTACCCGGTAATGGATGGCGTTCCCGGTACCTGTACCGTGGTAGCCATGTTGCTCTCCAGGTTGTTAACAAGCAAACTTCCCCATCCCGTTGCATAGTCCCACCCGGAGCCGGCACTATAGTAGCCATTGGTGCCGGACGTGATGTCATGGAAGTCACCCGCGTAATTGGAGCCGGCCGCCGTCTCATAGAGAAGTGGCGCAGCGAATCCAAGGTCAGTGCCTTTCGCCTGCAGGATCCGCGCCCACGATCCGACGAACAACGGTGACGCCAGACTCGTACCGCCAATCGGGTTATAAGGGTCCTCAGAGCCCTCCACTATGATGTCCGCGCCGGAATAGGGATCCGCGTCAAATGCGATGTCTGGGACCGATCGATAATAGGTGCCGAATGTCTGCCACGGCGGGTCCGGCGTTTCAACACTGCTGACTCCGCCACCACCGTAACTCCAGGCTGTTTCGCCGTTCCATGTCGTGTAATTCGTGGTGTAAAGGTCCGTTCCCCCGACAGCGACCACGTACGGTGAACTTGCCGGGTAATCAACGCCCAATTCGCTCCCGTATGTCCCGTTCAGAGGGGTACCTGGGCAGGGGTATGCACCGTTGTCGCCGCTTGAAGCTGAAAACGTCTGTCCTTGAGAATCTGCTTCCGCAAAAATTTGGTCAGCCGATTGAATTTCCGAAGCTTCGTCAGTTGTTTCACACTCTCCGTAGGAAACATTTATCACTTTCACAGCGTCAGCCGAAACTGCCGCATTGAAAGCGGTGGTTAGATTCGACAAAGTACCTTGACCAGGTGTATTGTACAACATCAAATTCCGAACGCCTCCCATGGCGACGATGACTTCACTGTCGAGATCGGCTTCTTCAAGAGTGCCGAGAACGAAGCTTCCCTCTTGTCCAACAACCTGCACGGTTACGGACGGGAGACTGTTGTCATTAACGAATTGGCTCACGTCGGTTTGTACCTGACTCACATCTTCGGTACTGACAATGCCGACCGGCACACCGCCCGCCGCCGGCAACGCGCTCGCGCCGTAGATTATTGGGAAATCAGTCGGGTCATGACCGACCAATGAGCCGCCGCTCGCAGTCATTGGGGCCGCGCCGGAGGATCCGCCGGTGACGATCATTGGGCGCGCTCGGTAGATGTCCTGGATTCCACCCACGGACAACACAATGCCCTGCAAGCTTGTCGGAAGTTCAACGGCACTCGTATTGGCGAACGCCTGCCGGCCGCGGTCTGTTAGTACTTGCGCAAAAGAGGTGTGCAGAGCCTCCGAAACCGTACCGGCCGGGGCGTCGCCCGTTACGAGGAGCCGGTTCGACGCGATCACCACGTTTGTAAACCCCGCTTGATTGAGGAAGTCCGCTACGACGTTTGCGTCATCGATTGACGGAGAGTACATCGCTTCGAACTGTGCCGGGGTCAATAGCGGGTGATTGGGCTGAGTCACGAATGCCTTCAAGTTTGTCCAATCTGGTATCTTCAGTGCGAACACGATGCGCAGTGGATGTGTTGATGCGAGAGGACCGACCATCGTGTCTGTTGGACGCAATGGCGTCGCACCTCGTGCGCTGAAGAGTTGATCTGCGTTCGGGAGACTGTTCTGAGCCGACGCACCGAATACCGCACCGAACTGAAGTCCGGTTGCCGCCAAGACGATCATAATCAGACGGATGTTCATGGATAGAATCCCCCTCGCTACGACGCGACGTCCCGACAGACAGCTTGACCGGCCTATCGGAATGCCGTCAGTAGGTACTGCGGTAGTACTTCGTGTGCTATCCTTCGCTGTTACTCACCTGCCCTTGAGTTCTTTGCTTCTGACGGGTCAGTTACGCCTCCCATGGAATTTTTTCAAGCATGGGCGGAAGCACGGCTAGACGTATGGCGCGGCATCAGAATTTCTGTGTCTGAACGGGTAGCCAAACTTCCGCCGCTGTTTTGACAGCGCGAGCGTGCGGGCATAGAGTTCCCGAAAAGCGAGTAGCGGATTGAGGCGTGGGGGGATCGCGTCGTTGCGGGTCCGGCGGATCCACCGGTGGGGCTGCAGGCGCAATGCGGCGTCATTCGGTGCTGGTGAGCAGGCCGGGGGGAGCTTTACCCCTAAGCTGCTCGCCTGGTCAATAGGTGGACTGGCGGCGATGTGGCCATATCGTACCTGCAGCGAGATTTCCCCGAAGCGCCGCGCGCTCGCAGAAGGGAGGGGGCCGCGACGGTAAGCCGATCACACGCACTGTCGGTTCGCTGGCGAGTGCCGCTTGCACTGGCAGCGATCGTGTTGACGCTGCAAGCCGCCCGCTGGCGTCAGGCGCTGGAGTACCGCCGGACGGCAGTGCTACGGGGGCAGGTGTGGCGGCTGCTGACCGGCAACCTCGTGCACCTCGGCTGGGTGCATCTTGCGCGGGATCTTGCGGGATTGTTTCTGATCTGGGGACTGGTGGGCGACTCGCTCGATGAGCGATCGTGGCTCTGGGTATTGGGTACGAGCGGCCTCGCGGTCGGGCTCGGGCTTCTAGTCTTTAGTCCGGGCATCACCTGGTATGTGGGGATATCCGGGGTGCTCTTTGGCGTGTTCTGCGCCGGTGCGCTATGCCAGTTGCCGGAGCGCCCCGGGTTTGCAGGCGTATTGCTGCTCGGCATGGTGACGGTCATAGCCTGGACCCTGTATGCCGGAGCCCTGCCGCGCGAGACGGTGGACCTCGGCGGCAGGGTGGTGCCGCAGGCGCATCTGTACGGCGCGCTCGGCGGCGGGGCGTTCATCTTGGTGCGGACCGCGCTGCGCACGCAGCGCAGCGCGGCTGTGCGCTCCGACCTGTAAGACCTGTAGGGAGAAGAGTGATGACAAGGTACGGAATCCTGATTCGCTTTGCGACCGTCGCGCTGTTGGCATGCCTGGCTTCAGGCGCGGCTCCCCAGGCCGCGCGATCCGGCACACATCAGCCGCGAGAGTCCATGAGTCCTGCGCTCCGGTACGCGGAGGCTCAATACGACGAACTGCCAATCCTCTTCGAGCCGAATGTCGGGCAGGCGCCTCGGCGATTCGCGTATGTCGCCAGTGGAACGGGATACGCGCTCGCGTTGTCGGAGCAGGGATTGACGCTTGCCCTGCCGCCTCACGCGGCGGAATCGTCAATTCGCCGCCGCCGCACCCAATCGCAGTCCGGACAGCCGTCCATCTTGCGCATACGGCTGATTGGCGCCACGCGGCATCCGGTTCTGCGGCCGGAGCGACGCAAGGCGAGCTTCACCAATTACTTCATCGGGAACGATCCCGCGCGCTGGCGTACTCACGTACCGAACTACGCCGCGATTCGGTACCAGAACGTCTACCCGGGGATCGACTGGGTGGTCTACGATAACCGTCGTCATCTCCTGGAATACGACCTTATCGTCCATCCGCACGCGGATCCCGCACGCATTGTTCTTGCGGTAACGGGACCGAGACACGTGTTCCTGGACCGCACCGGTGCGATTCGCATCGATGACCATGGCCGCATTCTGCGCCAGCTCCAGCCCGTCATTTATCAAGTGAGCGCAACCGGGACCCGCGAGCGCATCGACGGACACTACGAGCTGGCTCATGGGCATGTGCGCATTGCCGTCGGACACTATGATCACGCGCGTACGCTGTTCATCGATCCCACACTGGTCTACTCCACATACTTCGGCGGCACCGGCGGCAGTGATGGCTATGCCATCGCAGTCGACTCTGAAGGTGACATCTACGTTGCCGGCACAGCCGGTACGTCGGCAGGCTTTCCCACGGTCGATCCGTACCAGGCGGTCGACTACGGCAACGACGCCTTTGTTGCGAAGTTCGATCCTTCCGGGACAAAACTCCTGTATTCCACATTTCTGGGCGGCAGCAACGCAGCACTGCTAGTTAGGGGCATCGCAGTAGACAGCACGGGAAGCGCCTATGTGGCGGGAACGACATCACCGGGTTTCCCGATCGTCAACGCCTACCAAAGCCAGTTCAAGGCGGGCGCCGGTGCTGACCAAGGGTTTGTCACGAAATTCAGTCCTGATGGCAGTACACTCGAGTATTCCACCTATCTCGGTGGCAGCGGAAACATCAATGAAATTAACGCGCTGGCCATCGACGGCGCAGGAGATGCCTACGTCACCGGAGTAACAGATTCGACAGACTTTCCCACCACCGCTCACGCACTCCAGGGCTCGCTGCGGGGCCGAGGCAATGCGTTTGTCACTGAACTCAACCCTTCGGGCAACGCACTGGTGTATTCGACGTATCTTGGTGGAAGCGCCTTTGACGACGCTTACGCGATCGCGGTCGACACAACGGGTGATGCATATGTTGCAGGAAGCACTAATTCGACTGACTTCCCCTTAGTCCATCCGTTCCAGAGCACGAACTATGCCAGCGCGAATGGGAGTACGGCAAGCACTGCCTTCGTCGCCAAGTTCAATGCAGAGGGCGCTGCTCTCGACTACTCGAGTTACCTAGGCGGGAGCGGTGGCGAAAATGCCACGGGCATCGCCGTGGACAGCGCTGGGAACGCATATGTTACGGGGTGGACCGAGTCAACTGACTTCCCAACCGTGAATGCCTATCAGAGCACGAACCGAGATGCTGAGGGTCTCGGAGGATCGAGCGCGTTCGTGAGCAAAATTAACAGCGCGGGAACAGCTCTGATTTACTCGACTTACCTGGGCGGTAGTGGCGGAGGTGTCTCGGGAGACGTAGCGCAAGCGATAGTTGTCGACTCTGGGGGTGACGCCTATATCACAGGTTATACCGCGTCGACTGACTTCCCCACGGTCAACGCGGTGCAGGAAACGAACAATGCCGCTGCCCGCGGCGCGACAAATGCTTTTGTTTCTGAATTCGATCCGAGCGGCAGCAAGCTGCTATTCTCAACTTACCTCGGGGGCAGCGGATCATTTAATTATTCGACTATTCCAGGCGGAGACTACGCGTGGGCCATAGCACTGGGCAGTGCTGGTGATATTTACATCACAGGCATTACGGAATCGAGCGATTTTCCAACTGCAAACGCGTTCCAGAGCACAAACAAGACCGTAAGCGGCTCGAGCGTCGGCGACCAGGCATTCGTCGCGAGATTCGGTGTCAACCCTGGCCCTGCGCAATCGACCACCAGTCGCGGTGGCGGGGGCGGAATGGGCTGGTACGTGCTTGGGCTACTGGCTGTGGCGCTGGGGTTTCGCTGGTGGAGGCGGCGATTTGAGTGACTTGGAGATTATCTGATGCAGATCGTTGCATGATGAGATCAACTCTCCTCGCAACTCCCTGGCGCGCGTGCCGTTGAGATGCTGATGGATCGTCCGGCAGCAATGGGTGTGGGCATTCAGATCGTAACGCTCCCCGCCGGTAACGCCGCGTAGCACGGAGAGCCCCTGGGTTCTCTCTGAGTGGCTCGGCCACCCTCTCCTCCCACAGAACAAAGAAGATCCGGGCGAACAAACGAACGGCGGCTTTTAGCGGCTTTGAATGAGCGGCCTCGCGGGGCAGGACGCCTCGCGAATGATCTGCCGCCGCTCCTCGGCCGCGTGATGACTGAGGGGTATCGGGGCGCAAGCTCTGACCACGCGGGGTAGCCCCGAGGCGCGAGAAGCGGCGCAGCCACGCCGAGTGCCGGGGAGGTGTGTCACACGAGGGGAAGTACGCCGGCGCAGCCGGTGCGCGTAAGCGCAACCCCCAGAATGTGACACAACCCCTTACCTTGTACAGAATCTCCGGGGCTATCCAACGCCTCATCAAACGGCCAGCCAAGGGCCAAGAAACGGGCCACGGAACGGCCCATCGTTCGCCCCACGGACCGCCCTCGCGATAGCCCTCGTCACGCCCTCTGCATCGGGCAATTGATAGGGCGGTCCGCAGGGCGAAGCGCCGCCCAGCGTGGGGAATGGGGACATGGAGGTGCACAAGATGTCGAACGACGACCTTGAAATGGATAGTCGCCCAGCCCGGCGACCATCCAGGTTGTGGGAGCGCGCCGACGAAATTGCCCTCCGGCTGCACGAGGGCTACTCATACGTGCAGATCGCCAGAGCCTTGTCGCGTGCCGGACATCCGGTCTCGGCGCGGTGGCTGCGCCGATGGTGTCGCGCGAACCTCGGACCCGTGTATCGCCCACGCGGCACCGTCACGCGAGCGTCGGACCCGGCACGCCATCCGTCACAAGAGCCGGCTCGAACTCCGACCACCCACGAACCCCCACGGCGAGGGGGCAACAAATCGATCTGCCCCCCGGCCCTGGCCGACGCGTACGGCCCGGAGCCGGGGGATCTCATTTCCGACTTACTCCAGAAAGGAACGCAGCGATGAAGAACTATGTTGTTGCACTACCGGTAGGATCGGTGGCCAAGACCACCCTTTCTCGGCACGTCCTCGGGGCCTACGCTCCCTCGCCGTCGATTCTCAGCGTCGAGTCGGTGAGCCCGAGCGGGGAGGAAGTCGAAATTCTCAATCGCGATGACGAGCGCGGAGCCCGGATACTCAAGACCCGACTATTCGCCGGGGACGCCAAGCATACCGTCATTATCGACGCGGGGGTCACGGACTCGGAAATGGCCGCTCAGATCCTCACCGAGCTCGTCGAGGTCGGCCAGCTTACCGCCGACGTCACCGTGGTCGTGCCGTACCTCGCCGGCCGCAAGTGCGCGTCCGGGCTGGAACGCTTTGCGGCGAAGCTCCCCACGGCGATCCGACGGGTATTGGTCTATAGCATCGTGCACGGCGGTCCGACTGGCTTCGCCAAGCTGCGCGAGAACGACGCCGAACGCAAGGTGGCCGAGTTCTGTGCGAAGGCGGGCATCGAAATCTGTCCCGTCCCGATGTATTACTCACCGCTCCTCGATCAGGACACCCCGTACTACTCGCTCTTGCAACGGGCCGGGGTCGCCGGCCTCGGGGGTATCGCGAAAATTGACCTTAACGCCTTGCGGGCGAAAGCCTCGAAGGCGCGCGGCGACCCAGACGCGGAAGCGGAATTGGGCCTGGCGCTCGATGGCATCGGCTTCGCCCGGCGAGCTGAAGCCAATCGGCGCGAAGTCTACGAGTACCTCTCTGGAGCGACGTAAGCGGCCGCCCTTCGTGGCGGCGAATCGCATCCCCTACGCCTGGGTCCTCGAGCGGCTCTCGTCCAGATAGCCGCTCCACCACGCCATCATCCGTCGCCGCTCATCGAGATACTCGGCGCGGTGGTACGCCTCGCGAACTTGATCCGTCTCGCGGTGCGCAAGCTGACGCTCGATCGCGTCCCGGCCCCACAGCGTGCTCTCATTGAGCACGGTGCTCGCGACGGCACGGAATCCGTGCCCGGTCATCCTGCCCTTGTACCCGAGGCGGTATAAAGCGAACAACAGCGTGTTGTTCGAGATCGAGCAGCGTGGATTCTGGCTCGAGGCCAGGATGTAGGGACTTTCTTCCTCCGTCATCGCGCGCAGCTCCTCGAGAATCGCGCGAACCCGCCCGGAGAGCGGCACCACGTGCGGAATGCGTCGCTTCATCCGTTCCTCGGGGACCACCCAGGTCTCGGGGTCACGGAGTTCCGACCACTGCGCGCCGATCAGCTCAGCCGTACGCAGAAACGTGTGCGCCAGCAGCAGCAATCCTAAGCGGGTGACCGGTTCCGGGTAGGTCTCGATCGCCGAGAGGGGGTCCCCTCGTTTTTGCTGTCAATTTTCCCGGTAGGATTCCCCGTGTTTTGCAGGAGGCTCTTCCGATTTCCCCAAGCCGATCAGTGCCTTGCTGTTCGCATTCCCAAGTCGGCTATGGTGTCGGGAAAGCGGAGGGCGGGACATGCAAGACTGGCAGGGGATGTTCCTGGGCCGGCGGCGGCTGCCGCGCGATCTGAGCGCTTTTGAGCTTGAGGCGTTCTTCACCTTCGTGGGTGCCGAGCGGCGGGCGATCGAGGAACGCCGTCATCCGGCCCTGAAGCTGGGATTGGCTCTGCAGATGGGTTTCCTGCGCATGACGGGCCGGCCGCTCGAGGCGGTGGGAGCCGTTCCACCGGCTTTGTGGCGGCACTTGGGCGCGCAGCTGCAGGTCACCGCCCCTGATCTGGCGTCGCTGCGAGTGATGTACCGGCGGCTCTCGACGCTCTACGAGCACCAGGAGCTCGCCCGTGAGGTGCTCGGCTTTCGCGATGGGTCCGAGGCGCAGCGCCGGGCGCTTCTACGCGCGCTGCGCGATGAGCTGGGGCGGACGGGGGATCGTGAGCGGCTGCGCAGCTTTGCGCGTCGCTGGCTGTACGAGCATCGACTGATCGTGCCTCGCGAACGCGAACTGCGGCGCATGGTGCTGCAGGCGTTGCGCCGGCACGAGTCGGAGCTGTCCGAGGGGATCCGTCGCGAGATCGAGCCGCTGCGGCTCGCCGAGTGGTCGGCGACGTTGAACCGCCCGCGCGAGTCAGGCACGACCACGCAGACATGGTTGTGGGCCGCGCCGGCGAAGCATTCGACGCGGCAAATCGAGGAGGTCCTCGCGCGCCTCGAGTGTCTCTACGCGCTCGGCGTCGATCGACAGTTGCTCGAGGTGCCGGAAGCGACGTTACGTCGCTACGCCAGACGGCTGGCCTCCCGGCCGCCGTTCGCGGGGGCGCGCATGAGCGAGCCTGCCCGCACGCTCGAGGTCGCCTGCTTCCTGCGCTATTGCCTGCTCGTGACAACCGATCAGCTGCTCTTGATGGTGCGCCGGCGAGTCGCCGAACTTTGGCGCATGGCCGGCGCCGGCCTTGAGTCGCCAACGACGGACTGGGCGAAGCTGTACCAAGATCTCGTGCGCGATCTCGGGCGGCTGGCGGTCACCCCCGAGGTCGATGTCAGCGCGCTGCAGACTGAGCTGCGGCGCATTCTCGCCGAGCAGCGTGCACGGCAACCGCGCAGTCGAGCCGATCGGATCCGCGCGCGACTGATGGAGGGGGTACGGCCGGTGCGCAGCCTGCTCAGAGCGCTGGTCGCGCTGCCCTGGAGTGGCGTCGAGTCTCATCCCGTACTGGCCGCCCTGGGCATACTGCGAACGCTTTACGAACATCAGTCCACGACGCTGCCGCCGGGGTGTGCGCTGTCGCTGGGGCGCGTCTGGCAGAGCGAGCTCGCCGGCGCTGATCGTGATCGTGCCTTCGCGGCCTGCGAAGTCGCGAGTCTCCTCAACCTGCGTCGGGCACTGCGCAACGGCACGGTCTGGATCGAGCACAGCCTGACCTTCCGCAGCCGCGAACGGCTGTTCCTGCCGGCGCAACGCTGGCAGCTGCGTTGGCGCGCGCACTATCGGCGCCTCGGCCTACCGACCTCGCCCGATGCGTTCCTGGAACCGTTGCTCGAGCGCGCAGCCGCCGGCGTGCGGGCCGTCGCCGAGGCCGCGACGGACGGGCGCGTCACGGTGGACACCGCGCTGCACCTCGCGCCGATTGTGGCTGAACCGGAAGATCCGCAGCTCGCCAAGCTCCGCGCGCTGCTCGACCGGCGCATCGGAGAAGCCCAGCTGCCGGAGTTGATGCTCGCGGTCGATGCCGAGGTCCACTACAGCTGGTTGATGCTCGGGCGCGAGCCGCGCTCGGCCAACGAGCTGGTCATGATCTATGCCGGTGTGCTGGCGCACGGTACGGCACTGTCCGCCGCCGAGACCGCGCGCATGATCCCACAGCTCTCTGCCGCCGCGATCCGCCAGGCGATGCGCTTCGCAGCCGATGAGCGACGGCTCGCGCAAGCCTCCGGCGCCGTGCTCGCCTACATGCATCGCTTTTCCGTCGCCGCCGCCTGGGGACGCTCGGACCTGGCCTCCTCGGACATGATGAGCCTGGAGACCAGTCGGCGGGTCTGGCAGGCGCGAATCGATCCGCGCCGACAGACTCCCTCGGTCGGGATCTACACGCACGTGCGCGATCGGTGGGGAATCTCCTACGTGCAACCGATTGTGTTGAACGAGCGCCAAGCCGGCGCCGCTCTCGAGGGCGTCGTGCGGGATGAGGCCCTCGAGACCAGCCAGCTGGCGGTCGACACGCACGGGTACACCGATGTGGCCATGGCGCTCTCGCGCCTCCTGGGATTTGATCTGTGCCCGCGGCTCAAAGCGCTCTCGGATCGTCACCTGTTTCTGCCCCGTGGTGCCGAGATACCGCAAGCGATTCGGGTGATCGTGCGAACTCGCATCGAACCCAACCGCATTGCCGCCGCATGGGACGAGATGGTGCACCTGGCCGCTTCGGTGCACAGCGGCCATGCCAGCGCCGTCGAGGCACTGGCCCGCTACGGCGCGGCCGCCCGCGGCGATCCGCTCTACGAAGCGCTCGTGCAGCTCGGGCAGTTGCTGCGCACCGTGTTCCTCGCCGACTACTTCGTCAACGAGCCGTTCCGGCGCGAGCTGCTACGAGTGCTCAACCGGGGCGAGGCCGTCAATGCCTTGAAGCGTGCGATCTATACCGGCCGTGTCGCGGCCTTCCAGGCCAAGCGGCACGAGGAGCTCACCGCCGTCGGTGACGCGCTGGGCCTGCTGGCGAACATCGTTATGGCGTGGAACACAGCCCAGCTGCAAGCCGCCTTCGATCGGCTCAATGCCCGGCGCGCCACAGCCGTACCACCTGAGCTGATGGGCCGAATCGCGCCCACGCGCACCGAGGGCATCAACCTGCGCGGCGTGTTCCGCTTCCCCGTCGAGGCCTATGCCGACCGACTGCTTCCCGGCACCAGCTTCAAGGCAACCTCCGCCATGGCGTAATCAAGGTGAAAATCGCGGCCCAAAGCACGATCTCGCGACAAACAGAAACCCGATCTGATTCAGTGGGTTGCAGCGGCGACCGCACTCCCACGGCCGCGAGATAAGCCATTCCTACCGGGAAAATTGGCAGCAAAAACGAGGGAACCCCATCTTGTGCGGGCAGGCGCGTCCCCGTGATTACCTCGACGAAGGGTTCGATGTCGAGGTTCGTGTTAGCGAGATCACAGTCATGGCTGACGACCATGACGAGGGTATCGGCATCGCTGCCGAGCCTGAGCGCGGAGACCGCCTCTTCAGGAAGGATGTGGCCCTGCCGCCAGCCGATCCTGCGCGACCAGGCGGGTGTGGCGGCGTGCTTGCCCATGGAAGACTACTGCGCGTCCTCCTCGAATGCGTCGGCGCCGAAGTCCGATGCCGTGAGTGTGACCTTCGGCCTGTCAGCAAGTATGGCGTCCAGGCGAGCATCCGCGGCCCTATCGCGGTTGACGATATTCATCAGTCGATTTGCGGTGTCGGCGCCATCGGCGCCCTCAGCGAGCAATGTCAGTAACGACTTGCCCTGTGTGACCGTCCGATCGAGCATCGGTGAGGTCGGGGTAAACTGGGCCGCAGAGAACGTGCGGGCAGCCGCGGCGAGCTGGATGAGCTTCGCCTGGTGGGCCTCCTTCGGCCTCTCACCGTCACGCCAGTTGTAGAGCGTCTGCCGCGACACCCCGAATACCACCGGCAGGCGGCTCAGCGTACGGCCGAACCCGCTGATCACTTCCCGCATCAGATTGGCGCAGGAAGGGGTGGTGGTGCCAGCAGGTGGGTCGTCGGGCTGCTCGAGGATCGAGAAAGGGGGGCGATAGCCGAAGCGGCTCCGGATCAGATCCACCGAAGAGTTCCCTCCGGTGCCCGGATATGGGAGACCAATGATGTATGGATCGGGCGGAAGCAGGACATACAGCGCGGCCGGTGCCGATTCGCTCCGCATCTGCGTTGTCATCGTGTTGGTGTGGATCATGGCTATTCGTTCCACTTCTTGCGGGCGTAGTCGGTCGCAACGGACTTGAATGCCGCCCCGATCACTTTGTGGATCGCATCGAGATGTCCCCGCACGGTCTCGACCGAGTACTCCTCGCGCCCCTCGAAGGAGCCGTCATTGTCGAGGACGGCATTTAGCCCAGTGTACGCCTTGAAACGCTCCGCTACCTCCACGCCGAGCAGTGGCATCAGATCGGGCGGGAAGATCAGTGGGCTCGAAAGCGTGACTGTGCGCGAGACGAGCTTGATGCCGTCGTTATCGGTCCGCGTTTCGCACAATGAGTGTCCGAGCGTGCCACCGAGCCGGGCGGTCAGACCGAGTGCCTCGGGCACCAGGTACTGCGAGAGATCCTCGCCCTCGAGCGGAACGACCCGATCCAGGTAGCGAAGTCCAACCCGGTCAATGAACGCCAGGCCCACCACCTCATGGAGCCGCGCTAAGCCCTTGAGGAATTCCTCTGAAAACAATTCGAACTGGCCGTACTTAGTCGAATAAAGCGTCAGCGCGTTGGTGTCCAGGATGAAGCTATGGGTCTTCGCGGCGTTGCCGAACATATAGCGTTGCTGCTGTGCCGGCGCCGGGGTCACCTGGTCGCCTTCCATGTTGAGCTTCAGGCTCACGGCGACGTGCGGCATGTAGTCCGGGTAGGTCGCCTTGCGGAAGCGCTCCTGGATCTCTGAGACGAATTCCGCGAGTTTCAGGATCGAATTGAACCGTACCTGTGCGACCGTGAGGTACACGGGCGGGTTTTTCAGCTTGGCGCCCATACCGGGGTCTCCTGGGGCCGTGGTTGACACTTTTGGTTGACAATTATAGGCAATGCCGCTGATCGGGATACGACTTTCTCGCGCCGGCCGGCTGAACCGCGACGTGCGCACGTCTTGCGCCCCCTCCCAGCTCTCTAGGCCTCTCGGAAGACTCCAAAATTAGCTATGTTCCTTACCTCTACTCTCCAACCCTCACTCCCCTACTTCCCCACTCTCCGCCATCCCCTGGTCTCTTTACAAAAAGCATTGTTCACAAGCAAGATACCGCTCAAGGAAACATAGCTAAATTTGCCATGGCATCCCACACCGAACTGCGCCTCGAACTCGGAAACAGCCTCAAGGGTCTCAACGCTGCGCTCGAGGAATTCGCTCAACACGTGCGGCGCGAGGCGCGCGCGGTGTGGATGTGGGCCCCCGGGCAGGGTGGCCCCGTCGAGCGCGTCGTCCTGCCCGCCCTCGAGCGGGCCGAGGCTCTCGAAGCGGCGGCCCGGGCGCTACTCACCATCAAGTATGAGAACGATCAGGACGCGCACGAGTCACGAATCGCCCCCGGTCTTCTCGTGCTCTCGGCTGAGGGAATCACCCTTGCCGATGATGTGAACTACTGGAAAGACCGGCTCGCCCGAGCGCTCAAGGCCATGAATGGGATCGAGGTCGAGGCGATCATCAATGAAGAGACGGGTGAGCGCGGTCCGCGGCCACTGCGGGAGGTCGCGCTCGAGGGGCTGCATTTTCGTCGCCTGCACTACCGCCAGGCGACTCGCATGATCACCGTGCTGCGGGAGCGCCCCGAGCACACCCGTACCCCCGACTATGTGAGCTTCAGCTGGTCGATCTGCAAAACCGTGCGACGCAGTTCGCGCGAGGCACTGATCGAAGAACTCTCCGCGCGGCTTGCCGCAGGCACGGGCTCCCCTCGCCTGCTCGAGCGCGACCTGGCGCTCCTCAGGCAGCTGCCGGAGCGTGAACCGATTGCAATCTCGCGCAAGGCCCCACCCACGGTGCGCGTGAATGTGCGTTGGCCGCCCCGGGAGGGCGGCAGCCGGCCGCTCCGCGCCACATTCTCGGCGGTCGCACCGGTCGTCATGCTGGGGGAGAGATTACCGGAGAAATTCCGCCCGCTTCCCGCTGAAGTGGCTTCCTCCGCCGAACGCCCCGTGCGCGCGGATGCCGAGCTCGAGGACACCCAACTTCTCACCACTGTGCCCGCATTTCGGTATTTGCGGCAGTACAGGAAACTGAAGATCACCAGTTCTACCTGACCGACCTACCGGACAGTCGGCGCCGTTGCGCTATTTCCGCGGCTTATCCCCTCCCCTACTCGATTTGAGCTCACCGCGCAGCTCAGCCGCCTCGTCTCGCGCCAGCTACATCAGCACCGACTGCTGCTCTTCAGTCTTCACGCGGACCACATAATGCCCACCTACAGCAGGGTAAAGAGGTCGCGATTTGATACCGATACCACCCGTATCACGGGGAGATCGTCACCGTCGGGCAGCGCCACATAACCCGCAGCGGTGAGGAGGTCGTCACGGTCGTTCGTGCGAACGGCGAATTGAGCACGATCCCGGCCTGGATGATCGAACCACAGGCATCGCAGTTCGATGTTCATGAGCCAGAGGTGGCTCGGTTTTTTCGGACACGACGATAAGTGGACGGACTGCTGTACATTTCCCCTGTGGAAGGAGCAGATCCGATGCGAAGACCGAGACGAAACCATTCCCCTGCCTTCA
>JAJZZR010000290.1 GCA_021797465.1 Pseudomonadota bacterium
TCCGATCTCGACTACTTCAGCTTGCCTCCTTGCTGTAACTTGCTAGCTCGCAATCGTCTCAAGGTCGCCATTGATTGGGGCACGGACAGTGGACAGTCTCCAGTCATCCAACTTTGCCATTCGTTACGCCATGACGATCGGTCACGAGAGCACTGCTGTCCGATGTGGTCCAGCAAAAGGCACGAAAGGCACGTTGTTCTTGAGGACGTTCTGCCCACTTCGGTATCCAACAATATATTTGGCAGGAATTCCAGTGAAGAACGTCGCTTCCTTAGAGTCCACCACACCATGGCAGAGGGCGAGAATGTCAGCGTTCTCGAAACTGCTGTTGTTGAACAGTAGGAAATAGGCCTTCGTTGTGAGTGCTTCCTGCGCTGAGATAATCTCGGCCAACTCACCGTTCTGTTTTATTTTCTGGAAGGTTAGTTCATTGTCGGGGATAGTGATCTTGTAGAAGTAAGCCGTCTGCTGATATGCGCCAGCCTGTGTCATCGCCGTCGCGATTAGGTTTCCCGGTGTCTCCTTTCGCAACCCTTGGCCGATCGTGTTGGTGTCGGCAGAAATATCCTGACCCTTTTTGGCGCCGAAATTATATTTTCCGACAATTGTCGAATATAATCCCGCCAGATGGTGCCGCGCCTGAGTTCCAGTCATCGTCACTGCCGGCGGCTTAGCGGTGAAGCCCTTTGTTCTCAGCACCTCGTTGTTGGGACCACGCCCGTCGCCACGATAGAAATCCATTCGATAGTCTCCCGTCATGCAGACTGGTTCGAATCTTTCGACCACATAGTATATGGATGGTAGCCGCTGCGTCTACACTTGAAAAGTCGAGCTCACCCGCAGTCGGCGTGGCATCCGTGACAATTATAAGAAATTTTAGAAATATCTATCGCTTGGCTTTGCCGCCTTGGCAATTATTGAGTTGCTTATCAACAATTGACGATCAATTCATCTTCGGGTGCGCAGATGCGCCAGCGTGACGTGTGCCCGTGTGATTGCTGTATGCCGTCGGCTGGATAGGTAATACATCTCGGTAGTCCTGAAGCTCGCATGTCCCAGAACGCCGGCGGCCTCGATAGCTCTGTCTGTATGATCGATCACGTAACTGCTTGCCGCGACGGTACGGAACAAATGCGGGTTGATAGGGCGGCCAAACGCGGTGGCTGTCCGTAGCTTGATGATTTTCCGCAGGGTCTGGGTGCCGATCGGGCTTCCGCTCATGCCAATCCAGAGTTTGCTGCTCGACGTCGGCCTACTGCTTCGGGTGAGAAGAGCTGGGCGTACATGCGCAAGATAGGCATCGAGGGCGGAAGCGAGCGCGGGCGGGATTGTCCAGAAGTCCGCATGACGGGTCTTCGTTTCCTCGGGTGCCCAATGAAGCGTCCATTGTCCGTTGTCCCCCTGACGCAGGTGCTTTCCGATGTCGATCGCCGAGAATGGAGTGATGCGCACGGGCATGGCTGTCAGCAACATCAGAATCAGGCCGTCGCGGAACGCAACCGGATCAACGAGTGTGCCGTCGAGCCCATAGGAATCATCGATCAATTTCTGCCCGGCCGCGATCACGGACCGAGCGGAGTAGAGTGGCTTGATGGGACGTGGCAGGGAAGCAGCATGACGACATGCCCGATTGACGATGTCTCTGAACCATGACCAGTCTAGTGTCGGGTCAAGGTTGATCGCAATCCTGAATAGGCAGGCTAGCCGCAGGGCGATGCTCCGGTTGTTCAGGCGCTGTTGCTCTGCGCGAATGAATTCAACCATTAGATCACGCTGGAAGCGGGTGGCAGGTGGATTCTCGTAAAATGCCGCTCTGCGTTCAGCCAGAAAGCGCAGCCAGGCGCCATAATCACGCTTGGCCAGTTGCTGGGTTCCCGGCGACCAGGACGCGACACGGGTAAGCGGAATGCCGAGCAGATCGAGCGCGGTGATTTCAGCCCACGCCCGCTGGTCGCTCTCCGGCCATTGATTGAAAGGCAGGGAGAGAGGCCGAGGCGCGACCGCCGTTGATCTCATGACCGCCCCCGGAGCTGACCCAGACTTTCATGATAGCGGCGTCGTGCCTGCGCCGGGCTAACCGGGGCGTAGAAGGAGATGGTCGTCTTGATCTGCCGGTGTCCGAGGATTTGCTGGATGTCGGCGTGTGAGTCGGGCCGCTCGTCGAGCATTGCCTTGCCGATGAAGGAACGGATCAGGTGCGGAGTTATGTCAAGGCCCAGGTGCCGGAGCGCGAGGTCTCGAACGTCCTGATATGCATGTGTGCCCGCAAGGTGGCCGCCACTCCTTGCCGGAAACAACCAGCTGCAATCAATTGCACATCCAGCCGGCCGGAAATTGTCAAGCCAGCGGCGCAGGATCTGCACCGTGAGAGGGGTCAACTCGCTGACGATATCGACGCCGTTCTTGACCTTGTCGCACGGGACCGACAGCCGTGCCTTCCATTTTTTGCCCTCTCGGAACAGCGCAAGGTGGCGCCTGATGTCGATCGAGACGAGATTGCGCGCCCGCAGGCCGGTGTCGAGGGCTATGGACAGAAACAGCGCGGTTCGCATCAACTTGATCGAACGAACGTCGGCGGTCCTCCGCTTCAGCGCCAAATGGGCGAGTGCATGCGGAAAATCCGCCATCGCCCGCATGGCGGCCGGCTCGTCGAATTGCAGAAGGCGCTCGAAGGTGCGCCGAGACATTTCGCCATAGGGTCCGCGCAGCCGACGTCAAAACTGTTCGAGCCGGAGAAGCTTGGGCGGCGCAACCCTGACATGGTCCTTGGCGGCAAAATATAACGCGAATGCCATGTATGCGACCGCTCCGCCCTCCTTGCGTTGGGTGCGGTTCATCAGGAAACCCAGAATGGTTTGAGCGGCAGGGATTGTGATTAGACTGGCGAGAGTATGGATATCGTCTGCTGATGAGCCCTGGATCACGAGAATTGATGCGGCCCGCCGATATGCGTCCGCATAGTTTTTGAGTGTCCGTGGCCGTAGCGGTCGGCGATCAGTCGTATCCAGATCCAGCCAATCTCCACCTGGTCGATCCAGAAATCGGCGAACATCCTCTTCCAAGCTGGGCGGAAATGCTGACCAAGGCAGCGAGTAATAATGATCGGAACCGGGTTGCCGACCGATATCCTGTTCTGGCCATCCCGGGACGAGGGTGTGCGCCGCGTGCCAGGCGCCCACGGTATTGCGGATTACCTTCTCGGTCTTGGACCCAAGGTTGGTGTTGAGCATGATACTGCGGAAGCGCTCGATATGTTCGGGGCCGACCTCAGCCGGACGCCATCCCTGGTGCGATGCAACATGCACGAACCGGCTGAGGCGCATTCTGATCGACCGATCGTCGACGCGTGCAAGCAGTAGGCTCCACTCATCGGAAATAGGGGTGACATGGCGACCAGGCATTACATCGATGCCGGCGAGGCGGAGAGCACGACGGAGGTTCGACTTGAAGGCGGCCAGGGAGGCGACCGACTTCAGGCCGAGGCGTACCGCGGACAGGCGTGCGAACACCTTCGAGATTGCGGGGACATCGACTGGAGCGAACAGCCCAACGGGCGAGACCAGATGGGCTGTCCGCTCGACGGCGTGCCGCAGGTTTGCCTTGACCCCCGGCGTCAGCGTGTCTGTGCCGTCGATCACCTCGAGCACGGCCTGGAAGGTTGTGGGTTTCGGCGTGGTGTCCAATTCTGCTGCGCTCGTCCTGCTCATGGTATATCTCGCATTATCACAGTTTTTCATTGTCGATCATACATAAATATGTAGTTATTTTTTTTCCTTGTTAAATAGTATTGATGTATTTATGAGGTTGCATTCAATCCAGTATTTATCAGATCAAACGCGATCAAATGGCGACGTCGACCCGTTGTGTCTCGATGAAGCGCTTGATGTCTTCCAGTTTGAAGTAGAGCCGGCCCTTGATCCGAACATGCGGGAGTGAACTGTCGGCAACACGTCGTCGAACCGTGATTTTCGAGACATTCAAGATGGCGGCGACGTCTACGAGTTTGAGCAGCGGTGCCGGGACGGCGGCGCGGGGAGTGAAAGGGCGCTGGGGGCCTCGATTTCTGATCTGATGCATGTCGACCTCCTCTGATCGTGTCTGCATCATATTCGTGTCGGTCACGGCATATCGCCGCAGTCGGCGACCTGGCATGGCCTTGGACCGCTGCCGGGTCGTGCGCCGTGCAATTCGTGCAATTGCCGCCGGTCGGCGCTGTTTTGAAGCCAGCCGGCCGGATCAACAGTGATCAATCTGAATCAATTCTTATCTTGAACAGGACGTGACGCGATTCGCGTCATGCGGTCGAACTGGTCGGCCCATACAAAACGCGTTCAGCATATGCTCGAACGCCAACAGGAAAATTTGCCCCTATGCTTACCGAAACGGCTTCGACTTCTTCTAATCTGAAGTTTTTA
>JAJZZR010000556.1 GCA_021797465.1 Pseudomonadota bacterium
GGCGGGCCGTCATGCGCCCGTGGGCGCAAGAAAGTAAGGCCGGTTGGGGCGAAGCAGCAACCCCAAACCGGCCTCCGCGTGCGCGCGTCGTAGTAGGTGATCCCACCGTCGTGGGCTACGACGACGGTCGTACTCTATCAGATTCGGCGTGGGACGAATACGCGGCACTCTCCCCTGATGACCGGGGTCAGGGACCGGCCAGCGATCAGCAGTGGCGGGCAGAAACGGAATGGTCGGCCGAGATCCCCGCTGGCCTGGGCGAGCAACCCGCCGAGACCCGCGAGGCCGAGTGGGCAGCGCTGCGCCGCCTCGCCGGCATCATGCGCACGGGAGTCACCGCCTGGGGATGGGAACATCGGGACTGGGACCGTGAGGACATCTCTTGCGCCGCGCAAGGACGGATGCTGTGGTGGCTCCGCCAGCGCAAGGCATGGACCCAGAGTTTCAAACTGCGCTATGGGCGCGAACCCAGCGAGCGGGCCACGGTCGATTCCACTGAGGCGATTCGGGCCGAACGCCGGAACATGCGGCGGTGCGTGCGCCAGGCGCGCGAGGCCGAGGCGTTGTGGCGCGGTCGCGTCGGCTCCCGAGGTCAACAGGCCAAATATGCGTCGCGCCGAGCGCGGCATGACCGTCGCGAACAGCTCGAGCAAGAGGCAGAGTGGAAGGATACGAGCCTCATCGTAGACCTCGAGACCGGCGAGGCCATCCCGCTCACCAAGGTGGTGCGCACCTCCCAACAGAAGCGCGCCAAGCACCTTGCGGTAACGAGCGGCTTGACGAAGCTCGCCACCGAGCGTGGTCTTTACCCCTATTTCACGACCCTGACTTGCCCCCCGAATTTCCACCCCGCACCGAAGTTCGGCACGTCGAAATGGGACGGTTCGCTCCCGCGCGCCTCTCAAGCCCACCTGGCGAAGTGTTGGGCACGCGCCCGGGCGAGGTTTGCGAAGGCGAGGATTTATTGGCTCGCGTTCCGTTACGCCGAGCCGCACGCGGACGCCTGCACGCATTGGCACATGCCCTTGTTCCTGCCTGAGAGCCGCATCGCCGAGGTCACCGCGATCTTGACCGACTGCTTCGGCGCCGCCGGCCCGGCCGTGCGCATTGAGCGCGCGCGGGATATCGCCGCCGTCGGCAAGTATTGCATGGCCTATGCGGCCAAGACTACCGCGTGCGCGGACGGCAAAATGAGTCGCTGCATCACCGGGGACGAGCTCGACGGCAACGATGCCTGGCGGAGCACGTGGGGCATCCGTGGCTACCAGATTTGCGGAGCGAAGGGATTGCTGGGGCTGTGGGATGAGATGCGCCGGAAACTTCCCAAGGATGCCCCCACCGATATTCGCGCCCTCGCGAAACACGCGCGGGCCGGCGACTACGCGGCCTTCCATCGAGTCGCCGCGGCGGCGGGCGCGCGGCTCGCCACCGTGACCGAGAAGCGGGAGTTCCCGCACCCCGATCCCGAAGTCCACGTCGAAGTGAAGGCCGGGCAGGCGCAGGCGGAACGTCAGCTCCGCCGGCTCGTTGCCGAGCACGGAGTGCCGGTCGACGCCGACACGCCGCCAGCGGATCTCGTCGAGCCGCTCCTCGCGCGAGCGGACGATGATGCTGAAACCGTGCGTGAGATCCGCGAGGCTGAGACAGCCCTGACCCGACGGGCGGTGGTGACTGTCACTCGCCGCCGAACAGTCGGCGTTCACCTCGACGCTCACGGCGTCTGTGTGACGACCCGCACCCGCCGCTGGGTCCTCATCAGGGCCGAGGACTCCGCCGCCGCGTCTGCGGCGGCCTTGGCTGCATCAGGCATAACTGTAACCGGGGCCGGGGCGGCACAATCCGTGCGGCCAGGCCAAACACCTCCCTCCCAGGCGCCCCCGCCTGCTTCGTGACCGATCGAGCGGCGCTCCAAGCATCAATCTCCCCGGATCGAGACCTGGATGAATGACCCCGGGACGGGCGGATATCTGCCCTCGTCAGCGATATTCATGCTGGCTCTTGATCGGCCGGGGATTGACGAGCTCCATTGGACTACCGGACGACACGGGAGGCAGACAGACGCCGAGGCACGCCTGCGAAAGGTTTCAGTTCCGACCTGCATACGTATTCATTTGCTGTGCGCTGCCGCGTTGGTCTATTCATTCGCCTTGGGTGGGGTTGGTGGACGTCCAATACGGCACGGATCGGGAAAAAGAATACTGATGCCACGTTCTTGGACTCAATCTCAATACAGCGGACGGACGTCTGCTGTCATTGGATCCTCACGGGTACCTGATCGCCAGCGACCCCCTCCCGGTGCGGGGTGTTTCCTCGCCATTCGCCATTGCCGACCGAATCCGACCCACCGTTCTGATTGCTAACGACAGCCTTACAGAAAACAGGAGGGGAATAATGAGAAAGTTGACTCCGAGACAAGTATCCGCGCTTTCAGCCGCGCTCAGCGCCTTTGTAATCGGACGCGCTCACGCGGTGCTCTGTAGCGAAGATCCGGCGGCGCCAAATTGCACGCTTTCGGAGATTGTAATCAATTCATGCCAATACTGCGAGGAAATTCAGCCTGGCTGGTGGTATGAGGGCCCCATTCCTTCTCTGACAGAAGTAGGGGGAATATCAGTCCTGCCAGACCCCACGGATATTCCTGCGGTGACCACGATTCCGTTCAGCCCCAACAACAACCCGGACTGCAAAGTAAATTCCATACACAACAATACTATCGGCGACTTTATCATGAGCAATGAAGGCGGTGACTCACAGGTAGAACAGGAAACACTCAGCAACTACCACTATAAGCTGACCAACGAGACAATGTATGTTCCCCCGGACTCGACCACTCATCAGCCCAGCGCCGGCTCCGGCTGCACGGTCGATGGAGTCGATCTGCATCAGTGGCATACGTGGCAACTGGAGGCTGGCGGCGCGCCGGCGAGCATTTTCGCAAATCCGGACATCAAGATGTGCATGGGCCCTAGCGGCGTGACCGGGACGACGGCCGAAAATGATATCTATAACTGGAGTTATGATTGGAGGAATTATGGTACCGCGCCCCTGCTAACATCAACGGAGGGTTGGCAGCTGTTCAGCGCCGCTTTCACCGAGGTCCAGAATGGCGTGCAGAACGATATCAGCGTCGCCACCAATGGTACTTTGGCGTTCGCTGAATTGCCGGCGACTGCCCAGGCGGCAATCATGGATTTCTCTTGGTACAACGATGGGGGAGTTCTAAATAATCCTAACAATACAATCGCTGTACAGTCGTTGAACTTCATCGCCAATAATAACTGGGATGGACTCATTTCGTATTGGAAGTCTCTTGGTGGGAGGTACGCCATAGAAGCCGGTGAACTCATGCAGGCGAGGAAAGACGGCGAATTACCGCCAACGGGCGCCCCATGTGCGCCAGCCTAAGCGGCAACGTCGCTGATAAAGAGATTGACGTCGCCGCAGGTTTGGTAGTGTCGCCGGCCTCTTGCAGCCGTGGCTCAGTGGACCGGCCTTATCACAAACTCGCCGCGTTCGCACAGTGGACCCGCAACCACAAGATCAAGCGGCTATAATTGAGCCCAACTGGTTGAGTCACCGAGCGGGCGGACCGATCATCAATTTTGGAAACATCCATGTCAAAGCGTTCAATTTCGATTCTCGCGGTATTTACCGCAGCGATAATAGCCCTGGTGCTCTATGTAGGAGTGCACGAATTGCGCGTCCCGGTGAAACGAACCGCGACGGCGAAGTTGGCTGTGGCGAAATCAACCGGCAGAGTGAAGAAGGAAACTACGACGGAGCGAGTGATGGCGTCTACCAACTCGGAGACTCAAAAGCAATACTCTGCTAAAGAATATAGGTTCTTGCGGCAACACTATAAATCGGCGTACCCGCTCGCATATGGGCCTTTGTCTCGCTCCGTTCTAAACGGACTCGCAAAATACATGAAATCAACCACGTTCGACCGGAAACTCTTGCCCGCCGTTAACGACGTGATATACGGAAAGGTGTCAGCGCTTGAGGATAAGTTGGACACCGGACTCAGTCCGAATGCGACATTTTTCAGGCTTTTCCCAGCAAATTTTAATGAGTCACTGTTGGATGTCGCAATTGAATCTGGGCAGCGGAGTATCGTTAAAGTGCTCTTGGAGCACGGCGCCTCTGTAAATCCATTCACAGTTCCCTCCTCCCCCGGCACGAACTCCGAGGTCGAAGTGCCGCTGCAGATCGCGGCACAATATGGCGAAGATGACGTCATTAGAATGCTGCTGCAGCAGGGCGCAAATGTGAACCAAATCATGGCCGGCGCGCCGACTGGTACTACGTTGGTCACGCCGCTCGCCGACGCGGTGGCTGCGGGGAATGTCTCGACAGTTTATTTGTTGCTCACCCACGGGGCAGACGTCAACTCCGCGTTAGGCCCCGGAAGTGCG
>JAJZZR010000531.1 GCA_021797465.1 Pseudomonadota bacterium
GCATCGCGCACGATGTATCGAGCTACAGTCTGACGGCGCTCGCGCGGGGCGCGGCGCCCCTGATGAGCGGCCGGGCCGGGGCGCTGCTGACCCTGTCATACCTCGGCGCGGTGCGCTCGATCCCGAGCTACAACGTCATGGGCCTCGCGAAAGCGAGCCTGGAAGCCAACGTACGCTTTCTGGCGGCGGACCTCGGACCGCGCGGCATCCGGGTCAACGGCATCTCCGCCGGGCCGGTCAAGACGCTGGCCGCGGCGGGCATTGCCGGCTTTCGCAAGATGTTGAACCACGTGGCCGACGTGGCGCCGCTGCGGCGTAACGTGACACTGGAGGATGTGGGCAACGCCGCGGCCTTCCTGTGCTCCGATCTGGCCGCCGGCATCACCGGCGAGATCCTCTACGTCGACGGCGGATTCAGCACCGTCGGGATGAGCTTTCCGCCCCAAACAGACGGCTGACCGCTACTGGAATGCGTGCGGGTTCGTGCGCACTTTGGCCGTGTCACGCATCTGCGTCATATAAGCCACCACGTCACCGTCGGCATTGGCGCTCAGCAACTGCTGCACCAGCGTACGACTCAGCAGCGGATTGACGTGTGCGGCGGTTCGCACCGCCGTCACGGCAAGCAGCACGGCCCCACCGTCGCCCAGAGCCTTCGCCTCGTACACCGGTCGCCCCGCGGGCTTCGGCGCGGCGAACGCGAGCTGGCCGACCTCAGCCGGCACGGAGGGATCATCGCGGCCGATGAAGGTCGCCGGCGCGCTCTTGAGCCGCAGCGATTGCGCGACGCTTTGGAGGGACTTCCCGGCGAGCACCTCTCGCCGCGCCGCCTCGGCCGCCGCGAGCGCGGCTTGGTTGGTGCGTTGCGTCCGCAGGGTCGCGATGATGCTGCTCTTGACCTCGGCAAGCGGCTTCAGCTGCGGGCCATGGCGCGCCAGCACCTTGACGATCACCATCCGGTCGTTGTCCAGGATGATCGGACCCCCGAAACTGCCGGGGGCCAGGGCCGTGCTGCCAAACACCAGGTTCTGCACCGCCGGGGCCGCCCCGAGCGGCGGCGCGCCCGGGCCCCGCAGGAACAGCGGGACCGTGCCCGTGGTGAGGCCGAAGCGCTTGGCGAGCCCCGCGAGGCTGACGCCCGGGTTCTCCAGGTCGTTCTGCAGGCTGTCCTCGATGTCACCGAAGCGATGGACCGCGAGGCGGTGACGGAGCTGGGACGCGAGCTGGGATTTCACCGACGCGAATGGCCGGGTATGGCGCGGGCGAACCCCGTCCAGACGGATGATGTGATAGCCGAACCGCGTCTTCACCGGTCCGGTGATGCCGCCGACCTTCGCGATCGAAAACAGCGCGCTCGTGAAGGTCTTGTCATAGCCGGTGCGGCTCATCCAGCCGAGATTGCCACCGTTGGCCGCCGAGCCGGGATCCTGCGAGTACGTCTTCGCCAGCGCCGCGAAATTCCGCCCCGAGCGGGCGAGCTGCAGGATGTGCTCGGCCTTGCTCAGGGCGGCCTTGGGATCCTTGCCGAAGGTGATCACGATGTCGCTGGCCTCGCGCTGCTGCGGCACGACGAAATGCGCGATCTCCTTCTGGTATTGCGCCTGCAGGGCCGCGGGGGAGACGTGCTGGCGGCTCTCGAGCTGCGCCAGCGTGAGCTGGCCGTAGCGCAGATCCACCGACTCCGCAAGCATGTACTCGGCTCGATGGGCCTTGTAATACGCCTCGATCGCCGCCGGCGCGATCGGCGCCGGGCTGGCGTAGCGCTTGGCCGGAAAGAGCACGTACTGCACCTTGCGCTGCTGGCTCTGCAGCGTCTGGGCGCGCTCGATCTGCACCGGGGTGAGGAAATCCGACGAGCGGATGCCTTCGATGAGCTGATTGCGGCGCAGCTGACTCGAGATCTCCGTTTCGAACTGGGGCAACGAGATGCCCGACTCGGCCAGGACGTCCTCGGCGGCCTGAGCCGAGTACTTGCCGTTCACTTGGAACTGCGGCACCTGGCGGATCGCCGCGATCAGCTCCCCCTGGGTTACCCGGTAGCCGAGCCGCTGGGTGCGCAACGACATGAGCGTGTCGCGGATCAGACCCTCGAGCACCTCGCCCTGCAGCTTTTTGCGCTGGCTCGCCGACAGATTGGTCCCGTAGATCCGCGCAATCTGCGGCTGGGCGCGCAGCCAGGCGTTGCTCGCCTGCTGCAGCGTGATCGCATGACCGTCGACGACGGCTGCATCCGAGGCGCTGCTGCCGAAATTGAGGTTCACGATGCCGTAGGCGCCCCATGCCGAAAACACCAGCGCCAGGGCGCCGAGGATCGTGTACCAGAGCCACTTGTGGGTGGAGAGGCTGTCGGTGAGCTTCTGCAGCATGTTGTCTTGGCGATCCGCCTCTGCGGCGCGGTCCGGTCAATGGAAACGACGAAGAATAGCAAATTCCGGTTCGCGTACGAGCCTCATGAGGCGGGCGGCGGGCACTTCCGCACGCCGGTCCCGGCTGCCCGGCTCGACCCCTAAGTACATAAGAGCGGACGGTCGCTACGGACAAGCCCAAAGCCGCGCTTGCCGGCGCCCCTGCATCATACGCGCCGGCCTCGACCTCCTCGCTCGGCGCTCGCGCCACTCAGCCGGCCGGCCCGCCGCCGAAGACGACGCTCTTAGCTTCCCTGCCGGCCAGGGTCACCGCCGCCAGCACGATGCCGACGATGCCGAGCGTCCAGGCGAGCACCTCGGCGAGATCGCGCTCGTGGGGACCGGCCAGCGAGGATTGCAGCGGCGCGAGCAGCGCCATCGCGAAATTGCCGAGCTGATAGGCGAAAGCGGGCAGCACCGCGCGCACGCCCGGCGGGGACAGCTCGTTCAGATGCGCCGGCACGATGCCCCAGGCGCCCTGCACCATGAACTGCATCAGAAACGCCCCCAGCGCCAGCAGCGGCACGCCCGGCGCGTAGGTCCACAGCGGAATCACCGGCAGAGCGAGCAGCGCCGCGCAGGCAATCGCCCGCCTGCGTCCGATGCGCTCGGAGAGCACCCCGAACACCACGCCGCCGAGGAGCGCGCCGATGTTCATCAGCATCAGCAGATCGTCGGCGCGCGCCGGACTCAAGCCCCGGCGGATCAGCAGGAACGGCTTGTACAGATCCTGCGAGCCGTGTGAGAAGGCGTTGAACACCGCCATGAGAAGGATCATGTACAGCAGCAGCGGCGCGTTTCGGACGACGATCCGCCGCAACTCCCCGAACGAGGCGCGCCGGGCGGTCCGGCCCGCGAGCCAGACGGGGGACTCCCCGACACCCAAGCGGATGTACAGCACGAGCAGCGCCGGCAACGCACCGATGACGAACAAGCCCCGCCACCCCACCGTCGCGAAGAACAGGCGTGAGACCGCGGCGGCCAGCAGGAAGCCGAGCACATAGCCCTCCTGCAGCAATCCGGAGAAGAAGCCGCGCCCTTCGGCCGGCAGCGTCTCGAACGCCAGGGCCGCGCCTACACCCCACTCCCCGCCCATGGCGAGCCCGAACAATCCGCGCAGCAGCAGCAGGACGGCCAGATTCGGCGCAAACGCCGTGGCCAGCTCGATCACCGCGAAGGCCAGCACGTTCGTCATCAAGATCGGCCGGCGTCCGTATTTCTCCGCCAGCCAGCCGAACAGCAGCGCGCCCACCGGCCGCATCGCCAGCGTCAGGGTGATGCCGAAGGCGACCGCGGTGAGGCTGGCGTGAAAGTCGGTGCTGATCGCCTTCAGCGACACGATGAAGATGAAGAAGTCGAACGCATCGAGCGTCCAGCCGCCGAGGGCCGCGAAGTACGCGTGGCGCTGCGCCCGGGTCAGGGCCGTGAACTTGCGGATCAATTTCATGCGCTCAGCCCCCGCCCGCCGGATCTGCGGCGCCGCGCGCCCGCCGCCGGATTATCCCCGAATGCCGTACGGGCCGCATCGAGTCATCGAAGCCGCGCCACCGTGCCGCGGCGGGAGCGCGGATCCCGATCGTCGCACAGGGGGGCCGGCAGGGTTCCTCGACACCGGGGCGTAGGAGGGTGTCAGGCGAGGTTCAGCCGCGCGAACAGCAGCCGTTTGACGAGATCGAGAACCAGCGTGAACAGCGCGGTTGCCGCGAACACCAGCCCGATGACCGGCCAGGAGAGCCGATGCAGCGGAAAGCCGTAGGCGGCCATGAGCACTATGCTCAGAACATTGACCACGGAAGAGGCGACCACCCAGCCGCTCGGCCGCGAGCTCCAGAGCCAGCGGTGGTCGCGCACCACGTAATAGGTGGCCTGGATGGCGAACACCAGGGTCACGGTGGCGAGGGTGCGCAGCCCGTGATCGGCGACCCAGCCGAAATGAAAGTGGGCGACGGCGACGACGCCGCTGCAAAACGCGGCGGCAACGACCCCAAGAACGATTCCCGCGCGAG
>JAJZZR010000566.1 GCA_021797465.1 Pseudomonadota bacterium
CATCTTGTATCGCCAGCGAAAGGGAACGGGGTTCTCGTTGATCTCGTCCAGGTATTGCAGAATCCGTTCCCGCAGTTCCTCCTTCGACGACACCCGAATGTGGCGCAACACGCTCTTGGTCATCTTCGCAAAGAACGTTTCGATGATGTTCAGCCACGACGCATGTTTCGGCGTGAAGACAAACTCAAATCGGTTGGGCACCGTCTGCAGGTAGGCGCGCGTTTCCTTGGACGTATGCGCGGAGTGATTGTCCAATATTACCTGAATCTTTGCGGTATCCACGTACGCTGTATCCAGCTTCTGAAGATAGCTCACGAATTCCCGGCTTCGGTGCCGATCCTCCACCGTCCCGATCACCCGCCCTGTCAGTAGGTCAATGCCCGCCAACAAGGACAGCGTTCCGTACCGCACATATTCGTAGTCTCGTTGCACGGTCGCGTGGCGACCCGCAACAGGCGGCAAGTCCGGCGCCGTATGCCCGATCGCTTGAATGCCGGGTTTCTCGTCATAGGAGACGACCACCATCTCCCGCGTATGCGCGCCCTGTTCTTCAAAGGACCACTCGACCTGCTGGTACACCACCAGCACTTGCGCCATCTTTTCTTCGAACTCCGGATCCCGCCGCTCCAGGTAGTAGTTGACCTTGTGCGGCTTGACATCCTGTTCGGACAACAAGCGGGAGATCGTGCCCGAACCGATCCGCGCTACGCTGGGATGCCCCGCCTCTTGCGCGTGTTTTCGCACGTGCTGGCTGAGGAGACGGGTGGTCCACGATTCATGGGAGTAACCGAGGTCTTTCGGCTTCTGGCACGCGATCGAGGTGATCCACGCACGCGCGTCTGCCGTAATTTGGGGAGGTCTTCCGGAGCGCTGAAGATCATCCAACGCAGCGATGGGTCCGATCTCCAACGCCTTGTTCAACAGCCGATAGACCTGGACCGGCTGAATTTTGCGTTCTGCAGCAATCTCGTTGGGTGTCCGCTGATCGGCCAATTCCAGCAACAGACGGGCGCGCTCGACACGTCGAGCCTGGTCGGTGCGCGATTGAGCAATGCGAGTGAGTGTCTCTCGTTGATCCTTTGAAAGCTCTAACTGTGCTTTGGAACGGACAAACGGCATGGGAATCACCTCCTGTCACGAGGATAGCATGCCCATCTCATTATGTCAATACTTAAGAATCAAACTACTAGTACTGACTACAGTATAGATAGCACTCACCGAGAACGACAGGTGGGTGCTATTTGACGCATACCGGAGTTCCACATCGCGCGAACCGGGTAGTCGTTGCGACCCTTGGCGCGCTGGCGATGGAGCACCCTCATCAGTTCTTCATCCGGCATATACTCGAGCACCAGTCGCAGGCGTTCCAGGTCGCCAAGCGGTTGCATCTCGCACCAGTCAAACAGCTTCAATTGTGGTAAAATGGCCATGCAGGTCACCTTCCTCGTAAAATTGGATTCTGGTCACTTCCATTTTACCAGAGAATCGTTGACCTGCATGCTTTTCTATTCCTCCACTCAGTTGGGGTGGATTTTCCCCTCCTCACTCGATTTCGACCCTTTTTCCCTTGAATCCTCGCGTTATTTTGGGGGAAAATCATTTTCCCCTGCTCTCCGAGCCCTTATGTGACAAGGCTTCCCGAACATCGCAAATAGCTCGGCTCGTTCGGTGTTGGCGTCTTGCTCAATCGTACAGTCTTATCATGACGGGCTCGGCGCATCCGATCGAGCCACAAACATCTTCTGTCGCATTCGCATCCTTATGCGCACCATGATTGACTCACTTAAAGTGCTGCTCTATTTCACTCAGGTAGATCAACTTATGCGGCTCCTTTGGGGCACCTTCTGGTAGATTGCAGATTAATTCCAAACTATTTCCATCAGGGTCGTTAAAATAGACAGAGGCATTCCCCTGGTGGGGACGAGAATATGGCTCGGTGGGTGGCATTGAGCCGTGTTGAACAACTTGAATTCCTCGTTCGCCCAACCACTCCTCAGCTTTCCTGATGTCATCAAAGTCCACTTCAAAGGCGATATGGCGCCCATTTGGTGGGTAGCTTCCGGGTTCTCGGTCAGGAGCAATATCCTTTTTCCACAACCCGATCCAACTTTTCTTTGGAACAATCCACAAAAAAGCCACTTCGTTATCCTTGTTATCAACTTTAAGTCCAAGTCTCTCGTAAAATTCTACCGCCCGATCCACGTCAAAAACCGGAAGATGTACTTCGTATAACCCTCGAATCATTCTCATCGCCTCATCACCCGGAATTATCACTGTGTTACTGCATACTTCTCCCTCTATGTTCTTTCATTATCTCACGTATTCTCGCTCATTCGCAGTATTTCGCACCTGACTCATTAGGCGAACTTGTCAAAGCCTTGCCCAGGAGCGGGATCTGGGGGTACCAGGGTGCACTCGAATAAGGGAAAACCCCTTATTCTAAAATATGGTCGCACAATGGATCTCCACAACCACCTTGGCCATCGGCGTGACGTATGGAGGACTCGGAGGATCTGAACACAATCGTCAGCCATTCTGTAGGGTACGATATACGGCGTGCCTGAGATCAGCGGGAACACCCCATTGACGAAAGGTGGCATTCACTTGGTCATCCGACGCAAATTCGCCTCGATCCGCCGCCTCCAGTCCCTCTTGGATGGCCTTGAGTTGCCATTCCTGATCTTCGACGAATGCTTCGATCGCTCGTGCAGCCAAATCGGCCTTTGAACGATCCATCGCTTCCGCTAACGCCTCCAGGCGCTCTTTCATGGCAGACGGAATATGGATTGTTATGCTCTCACTTTTCATCTCCGCCACCCCCTCGCGAACCGTTGCCTGACATCCCCCATTATAATCCCGAAACATCCGTTTTACCATCACGCCGATTCACCTCCGGTCCACCAGCTGCAACTGAATCTGCACAAGGTCCTGCCAGCGGTGCTCGCTCACCGTCACCAGCATGGGCCGGGCACGTCCCACGGACCAATCGTCAATCTCCTGCCCACGCCCAAACGCGACGAGTGCCACGCTGCGTCCGCTCCCCTCTTGCACGCGTGCCCGCAGGTGTTTGCCGTCGCCCCCCATCGTGCGCGCATCGAGCACACGCGCCTCACGCACGAAGAAGACCGGCTCCGGATTCTCCCGGCCAAACGGCGCCAGACGCTGCGCGTCGCGAACGAGATTCGCAGACAGTTCGGCGAGCGCCAGCGGTGCGTCCACCTCCGTGTACGGCGTCCGCGGCACGTCTTCCGGCCACGCATGCTCGACCTGTTCGACAAACGCACGACGCAACCGCGGGATGTCCGTTGCGGCCAGGCTAAACCCGGCGGCCGCGGCGTGTCCGCCAAAGCGGGTGAAGACGCCCGTCTCCCGCTGCACAGCGGCCAACAAATCGCACAGATGAATGTCCGTCACGCTGCGTCCGGAGCCTTTGGCGGCTTCTCCGTCCGTCGTGACGCACAGCGTCGGCTTGTAGAAGCGTTCGGCCAGTTTGCCGGCGACAATGCCGATGACGCCTTCATGCGCGTTTGCGACGGAGACCACGAGCGCCGGGCGGTCGAGCCACTCCGGGTGCGCCGCGATCTGCGCCAACGCCTCCTGGTACAACCGCTCCTGGATCTGCTGACGGAAGCGATTCTGGCTGTTCGCCTCGTCGGCCAAGCGACGCGCTTCCTCCGGATCGTCCGTCAGCAGCAGGCGCACCGCCCGTCCAGCGTCCCCCAAGCGTCCCAGCGCATTGAGCCGGGGCGCCAATTGAAACGCGGCGTGTGTGGCCTCGATGCGTGTGCTGGAGAGCCCGGCCACTTCAGCCAGCGCCGCCAGTCCGACGCTGGGGTGGACATTGAGTTCGTGCAGTCCTTCGTGCACCAGCACGCGGTTCTCGCGCAGCAGTGGCACCTGGTCGGCGACGGTGGCCAAGGCGGCCAGGGCGAGCAGTTCGTCCGGGAAGCGCCCGAGCAGGAGCTGCGCGAGCTTGAACGCGACGCCCGCGCCGCATAAGTCGGCAAACGGGTACAGTGCCCGTGGGTATGCCGGGTGGACAATCGCGGTCGCCTTGGGCAGACGCTCCGGGAGATGATGGTGATCCGTCACGATCAGGTCGACGCCGCACGCACGCGCCTCGTCGGCTGCCTCCACGCCGGTGATGCCGGTGTCCACGGTGATGATGAGGCGAATACCCCGTTCAGCGACCTGACGGACAATCGCGGTGTGCAGGCCATAGCCGTCGGCAAAGCGGTCCGGCACGAACCACTCCGGGTCTGCGCCGAGCATCCGCAGCGTGCGAACGAGAATCGCCGTCGCACAGGCGCCGTCCACGTCGTAGTCGCCGTACACGAGGATGCGCTCCCCTTGTGCGATCGCCTGGCGGATACGGGCGACGGCTTTGGGCGCGT
>JAJZZR010000320.1 GCA_021797465.1 Pseudomonadota bacterium
GATCCAGGCTGCGGTCGAAGAGTACAACCTTGCCAAGGTTGGGGTCGAGGGTTCGAATCCCTTCGCCCGCTCCAGATTTCTTCAAGAAAATGAAGCGGTTAAAACGGTCCTTCGGGGCCGTTTTTTGCTTCCCCGCCCCCCACGCGAAAGCTGGGGAAGCAGGGGGGAAGCAGCAGAAAGCGAAAAGCAGCGGGCTACCGGCTGTCGCCGGCATGGAAGGCATCCCAAAGCCACGGTTTGCCGCCTGCGCGACAGGCGGCAATGGGTTGCGTTGCGCTCCACCACGAAGGCTGGGTTTGGACGCCATCGCGCTTCCCAGGACGCCCAAGCGAGGCCCATTTTGCTTCACCGGCGCCGATGGCGACGCGAATGCGAAACTCATCACTCAGCCCTCCCGCCTGCGAGGCGCATCGGCAGCACAAGCCGCAGCGAGTCGGGTAATCGCACGAACCCATGCGCCGCATAGAATCCGGCCGCCGGCTCGTCGAGCGCATCGACGACCACCATCGAGGATCCAACCGTGCCGGCGCTCTCGAACGCCCGCTGCAATGCATCGGCGAGAAGGAGCGCGCCCAAGCGCTGTCCCTGGTGCTCCGTCGCCACGGCCAGCCGACCGATCAAGGTGGCGCTCACCAGCGGATAGCGCGGGATGTGCTTGCGGGCTGTCTCCGGCACGTCGCCTTGGGAGACCGCCATCGCGCAAAGGGTATAGTAGCCCAAGATACGGGCCGGCTCGCCGACCTCGCTCAGGACGAACACGGCATTCGCCCTCCGGCGGACATCCTGGCCGGCCTGGGTCTTGAGGTAGCGATCCAGGCTCTCCACGCCGCAGGTAAAGCTGCTCCGATCGTGCTGCTCGTCGAGTAGCGCGACCCGAAGATCCCTGGATGGCTGCTTCGCCATTCACCGGACAACCCGGCGCTTGTGCTCCGCGAACGCGCGCTGCAACCGTTCGCTCGGGGCCGGTGGATTGACCAGGACGTCGAAAAAAACGACGCGGTCCCGATCACACAGGACGAGCGTCTCATGCTCCGCAATCGTCCGCCGGGCAGCGTCCGTAAGCGCGGTCATGCAGAAATCCGTCAGTTTGCGCCGTTCGAGTTGCGCCGCCCGTTCGATCAGAGCCTTGGTGGGTTGGTCGACCCGAAACCCAAGCCGCTCTTCCCGAAGCCGTCGGTTGGTTTTTGCTGTCGTGGCCATGGTCACCTCCAGCCAAATATGTACGTCAATCCGACTAACTTTTCAAGGTGCGCTTTGGTTCTCACCTTTCGGTGCTCGGCCCTTCAGCTTGGGGACAGAAGGAGGAGGCAGCGACGCCAGAAGCCGCTCGGCATAGGCCACGCCCGCGTCCCACACGCGTGACGGTCGAACGATGATCAGAAGAAAGGCTATCCAGAGGAAGAGGAGCACAACCGCCGCGACCTGGGTGGCAGGTGCATCCCGAGCGATCGCCCAGAGCGGCATGTTGCCGGTCGTCATTTGGGTGGTTCGCGTTACCACGATGGCGGCTGACGCGCAGACTGCCAACACGAGTGCCGCCCCTCTCATGCCCAGCAGATTGCGCCAGAAACCATAGGCGATATTGTCATTGTGGATGAGTGGATGTTTGGGGCCGCGCCGTAGGTCGATTAGGCGACGGATCACCGCTCGATAAATGCCATCGGCTGCGTCCGGATCCTGTGCCTCTGCGCTGGCGTCTGGGAGCCGGAAGTCCGGCGCGAGGTCCTGCAGCACCGCGTGGTATGCACGCTTGGTCGGCATCTCGATCGTGTTATCTCGAAATCGCAGAACGATCTCCGTCGGAAACCCACCCCATCGCTGCTTGAGCGTGTGCTGCACGGCACGACCGCGAGACCTGGCCATGCTCGCGAACGGATAGAGGAGACCTATCATCACGACGCCCGATCCGATGGTCCGATAGATGTTCCCGGTGACGATCTGAGGGAATGCGATCAGCAAGCTGATCCCCGGAACAAGCGGCGCCAGGAGCCCTGGTGTTATTCGGGCGAGTATGTCGTAGCGATCAAATATCCGAAACAAGCGCGCCGATTCAGTCATCGTCATAGGCCTCGACAACCGGAGAAAAGTTCATGGCTGCGGCCGGGCCATATCCCGCGCGTAGCGGGAACCCCGAACCGAAGCAGGTAGCAACGCCTTGCGTCCCAAGCACGCGTGCGCCGCGACGCATGAAGGCGTTCATGACGATCTTGCGCGGGTGCGCACTGTCGTCTTTCGGCGCGGACACGACGTCCGTGAAATGCGGAACCTGCCCCTCCGACACCACGGGCCCGATCAGGCGGTTAAGGATCGTTGGGCCGACGTTTCGGCGGCTGCCGTGATGGGGCACCTGCACCAGTGCGAAGTTGCGCAGCACGAGACCGCACGCCTCGGCGAAGGAAGCCGCCCATTCAAGGCCGAGATTTCCCGCATCGCCTGTCAAAAGGATGGGCTTCCATCCGTCAAACTGGCCGTAGAGGACAACACTGCTTTCGTTGCGAGCACCTGTTTCGCCGCCGTCGCGCAGCCGCTCGAAGCCCCAAGCTTCCCAAATGCTGGCGGCTGTCTTGGCGAGCGCCTCAAGCGCCGCCTTCAAGATACCCTGATCCGCAAAGTCGGACATATTGCCGGATGCTCGCGGCGTATCCGGGAAGTGAGAGACCAGTTGCGGGTAGATGTGCTGCGGCGGCGACAGCACGGTGAATGGCCCGATAGCGGCACCGGCAAACCGCTCGAAGACCGGGATGCCCTTCGTGCCCGCCGTAGCGACGATCTCGTTGATGACGTCGTATTCGGCCTTCAGGCGTCTGGTCAGGCCATCGACGGTCCACCGTGAATCCTGAAGGTGCGGCAGGATCGCCTCGGCATGCCACCAAGGGACATGGGTCCAAACGCGGCGCACATCGGCCTTCTCGAGTACGACGCGGGCGCCGGAGGAGTGATCGATATCCGGGTGGGTGATGACCAGGTCGCGCACGATCGGCACGGGACCGCCGCAAATCGATGTGAGATGCTCCATCAGCGTCTCGCCGGAGGCGGTCGTCCCGCCATCGACGACGATGAGCTGAAAGCTGTGGGGATCACCGTACCGGATTGCGATGGCATCGCCGGCGCGGGATTTTTCGTCCACGGGCAGGAATTCGACTTCCAAGCCGGTCATGACGTGACCTCCGGGATCGGAGGCGACTGCGTGGTCAGGTTGTCTGCCAGCACCCCCCAATAGCCTCCAGGGGTTCGAATGAGCAGCACGGACGGGGCGAGACGAGCCAGTGCAACAGTCGTTGCGGTCGCGTGGTCGATCCCCGAGGGGCCCGAGACCGCGAGGTGGCTGTGCCAAGTGCCGAGACAATACAACGTCCCGCCCGCTCGATCGGTATAGGTGCGGATCGCCGTCCTGACGCCACCTGTCCCCAGGACGAACTCGCCGGCTAACCGGCGCGACGAGCGCATCGTGTGATGGCGCTCGGCGGCATGACGCCGCCGACACAGCGCGCGGTCGCGACCCGGCAAGGCGGAGATCCGATCATCCGGCGCCACACTCGTGAGCCTCGATTTAGAGTGAGAGTCAGGCCGGGTTGGCCGTAACGGGTTCGATGTCGCGAGAGAGGCTCGCGGCGCCCGTCGCGGAGAACCGCGATGTCCAGACACACCGCTCGCGCGCGTTCCGGCCAGGACCGGACGGGCCTTTATCAGGAAATCACTGACAAGATCATCGCCGAGTTGGAAGCCGGCCGTGCGCCCTGGGTCCAGCCCTGGGGGACGGCGGCGGCGAAAGCGCCGCTCGCCATGCCCAAGAACGCCGCGACCCATAGGCGCTACACTGGTATCAACGTGCTCATTCTGTGGGGCGCCGTCATTGAGCACGGTTTTACGGGCCAGAGTTGGCTGACCTTTCGCCAAGCGCTCAGTCTCGATGGGCATGTGCGCAAGGGCGAGCGCGGCACGACCGTCGTTTACGCCGACCGCTTCACGCCGGAAGACGAACGCCGCCGGGCCGCTGAGATCGGCTACGAAGCGCAGGCGATCCCGTTCCTCAAGCGCTTCACTGTTTTCAACGTGGCGCAATGCGAGGGCCTGCCCGAACAGATCGTGGCGGTCGCGCCGCCGGCCGAAACCAGCCTCATCCTGCCGCAAGCCGAGGCGCTGATCCTGGCTACGGGCGTGGACTTCCGGATCGGTGGAGACAGGGCGTTCTACGATCCGATGCATGATTTCGTGCAGGTCCCACCTCCGCAGGCCTATTTCGAACCCATCAACTGGCACCGAACCGCCCTGCACGAGGTTGGCCATAATGCCGTGATCCGGATTATGCCGCATGTCGCTGAATTGGCGCGGTTGGCCGCATGATCACGTGCGGCCCATTCGGCATAATCTTCGTCGCT
>JAJZZR010000079.1 GCA_021797465.1 Pseudomonadota bacterium
TGTCTGCACGTCGGAGGTGATCGGCGCCAAGTGGCATGAATTCGACGTCCCCGCGGCACGCTGGGTGATTCCCGTCGAGCGGATGAAGATCCCGCGCATCGTGCCCCTCAGTTGGGAGGCGCGCGCGGCTCTGCATCGGCGGCGTGAGCTCTCGTTCGATCGGGAGCTCGTGTTCTCTGGCGATCTGCGCCCATCCAAGCCGGTGAGTAACAACAGGCTGTTCTTCGCGTTGTATCGCATGGGGTATCGCGGCAGGTTGACGGGGCACGGATTTCCCGATGTCGCCGCAACGATCCGGCACGAGCAGGGCTGACCGCACGGGCACACCGAGCTGCAGCTCGATTTTCAGCCCGCCCACAGCCGACTATTCTCACGCCGCCGGCAACACTAATGCAGGTCTGCAGCGCGGCCACCGACCAGTCACACGCGCGACCCCCAAAGATGAACCGATGGCACGAGCGACGCCGGCAGGACGTTCTGAGTGTTCATGGGCTACGATTGGGACTCGTGGGTGCTCATGGTGATTGAGGTTCGCATGTGATTCGGGCCGTTCAGAGACAAGTTGTCACTCAGGCGCAATGATGGCCGGGCGGCGCAAAACGGGAACAGGGAGTTTCGCCAATCATCGGGGAAACAGCCGGACTCCGGGTGGGCAGGACTCGTTCGATCGCACGCGGCATCCGGGGGCCTGGGCGATACAAGTCGGCGGTCCCGCGATAGCGCGGAACCATCTGTGTCCTGATTCGTCCTGAATGTCGAGGTTGCCGTATCGCGTCGCGCGCGGGAGCGGCTTCGAGTTGGCACGTCGCTCTGAATGTCGGCTCCCTCCCTCCTCATTTCAACCCTCTACCCCATTTGTATATATCGTCTTCTTCTCGCGACGCCTGGGCCGCTCCGCAGCGCTACAGACACCCGGCGGAACAGATGCGCCTCGAGAGAAGATCGCCGATATGTTAGCGATACACCTTGGCCTGCCTTGGGCTGTACATGGCTCTCAGGATACATTCATACTCGGTTTCCGGGATAAGCCCGAGCGCTTCCCTTCTTTCGTCGAGACGGCCGGGGCTTATCGTTGGCTTCATGACGACACCACCGTTGAAGAACTGCGTGCCGTATATCTGCTTGCGACCCTCGTTCAATCGGACGCGATCCACAAACATGGCGTACTCCTCTGGGGACAATTCATGACGTTTGAAGAGCTGCGCGATCGGCTTCAGCCATTTTCGCTGCCACGTGGGATCCTGGTGCTGCACGAGTAGCCATGCCGCATTCGTGCCTTTATAACCGACCATTTCCGGTGTAGGGAATCCGTATTTCTTGAAAATCCGCTTCAGGCGTTTGCCGTTTTCCGCATCAATTTCATTTACACGACGGATATACTCTGGAGCAGACATGCCATGTTGGATCAGCGCAATTCTTGCCTCCTGATCTTTGCGCGCCATTTGTAGTAGTTCGGTTCGAAGCGCTGGATTAGTTGGAGCTTTTTCGTGCGGTCTTCTGGAATAAAACTGCATGTCAACGCGTTTTTCCTCGGCTACGGCGGTTGGGCACCGAGCTTCCATTGAGTTCAACGGGATACTCGCGCGCGCAGAACCGCTCTTACGAGAGGCTGTGTTGGCGGACGCGACTGTTGCCGCGGCGATGCACGTTACGAGCAGCGCAAATACGTGAAACTTTCTAATCATCTTCTTTCCTTCTCATTGTCACGTGCAGGTGCCGCCTGCCTATTGAGCTGTCTATTACCCACAACTTTCTACACCGACGCGGCAGACAATCGATGAGATATAGCAGCGCGGTTATAGTGTGCAGAGCTTACGTCTGAAATCAGGAATGAGCGGATAGACCCAAACACTTTTGATGGGTTTGCTCTTCAGATGCAAGGTGTCCAGTTTGCCATGGCCCTGAGTGTCACCGAGATATTGCCAGTTGGCGGCGTTATAACAGGTTCCGCTGAAGCGCGGCTTCTCGACGAATGTTTCGAGCAAGACTGGTCTATAGGCGTAGCGGATATACCAGTCATGGGCAAGGCGCTGTGCGGCGAGGGCGAGGATGCGGGAAGCCAGGTTTTTACAGCGGACCCACGGCAAGATGAGGAACCGAGCGTTGTTTACCACGAGGTGTAGATTACGTTCCCGCTGCTCTGTCGTCCAACCGACGAAGGCATCGCGCGGTTGCGTTTTCCAGGCGCTGGCGCCAAAGCCGAGCGCTGCAATGATCTGCCCACTGGAGCTGACAAAGTACCGCAATTGCGCGCCCGGCAACGGCTGATGCCCCAGATAATGATGTCGCTCGATGTAGGCGTTCCACAGCCGCGATTCCCCTCGATCCATGACCGGCTCGAGGCGAATGCCGGCAAGATCGATGGAGGGCAGCTGCAGAGGCTCGACGAGCATCTCTTCCAAGTGAGCGTCGATTTCGCGAGCGACGGGCCTGATACGCTCAGGGGCCGGCAATTCGATGAGTCCGTGGGCTTGCATCTTCAGCATGGCTACCCGGCAACTCATGTGTTTGAGTCGTCCATCGGGCCGCCGCCAGTTCAAGCGCTCGCAGACCTCGAGCGAGAGCCGATAGCGGTTCAGCGGGGGCTGGCGCGCAATCAGCTCGCGAATCAGATCGAGCTCATCGGGTTGAAATTCCCGTCCGCAGTAGCGCATCGATCAGCTCGGGCCCTGAAGACCGCGAATCCTTCTGTAGTTGCGCAAGGCGATCACCGTGCGGTACATCGCCGTCCAGCCGCGCCAGAAAGCGATCATGCCCGGCTCCTTGTCGCCCTTGCGACCCAGATGCCCGCCGAGACTGCCGATCCGGCGTACCACATCCCGCAGCGTCGGCGGCGTTGCTGGAATCAGCGTCTTATCGGTTTGCACGTAAACCGCCTCGATTTCCTCCGCAGAGAGGACTTCTGCGGCGGGCAGGTCCGGTTGCTCGCGCGCCAGATACGCCACGTGCATCAAACGTACCCCAATGATGCTGAAGAGCGTCAGATAGCGTCGCAGCCGCTCGGCGTGCTCAAGCAAGCAGTCCTCGACCTGGCATCCGGATTTCAAAACCTTATGCCACATCTCAATACCGAAGCGCTTCCCATACCAGTCGATCTTCTCGCAGGCGCTGTCAAAATTCGTGACCCTCAAGTCTGTCAGCAGCACCCAGGCAATCGCCTCCTCACCCGCCGGCGCTTGCCCCTCAAGCACCGAAATCGCCGTGACCGTGATCGGCTCCTTCGAGGCCGAGGCTTTGGCCCGCCCAAGCCGCCGCGGGGCTTTGAGCGCAAGTTGCTCAACGCGTACCTGTACCTCGGCGGTGCGCGCCTTGCGCTTGCCGTTGCCGGGAATCTCGACTGTCTTGCTCCCCAGCAGCGGCGCATCGGCGAGCGCTTCAATCATCTTCTCGCAGCACTCGTTCTCTTCCGGCACCAGCTGCCGGTCGACACGCGCTCGTACCAGGAAATGCCGGCCCGCCTCCTTCGCCTCCGTCAGGAACTCCCAAATGTCCGACTCCCGATCCGCCACCGTGATCAGCTCAGCTTTCCCCGCCACGCGCTCGTGGGTCTCACGCAGCCCCTGAATCCATTTGAAGCTTTCCTTCTCGTCGATCGGCGTCACTTGCAACCGCCCGATCTTCTCCTGTGCTTCTTCCTTCTCACTCACCTCATCGCGCGCCCAGATCTGCTGGCTCAAGATTCCCAACGGCACACCCGAACTCGTAAACGCAACCGCATTGTGCATGATCAGTCCTCGTTCATGCGACGCGTTGCTCGTGCCAATCGGACCCAGACCCTTCGTGTGGGGATGCTTCCCGTAGCTGACAAATACCGTATCCTGAATACACAGCACCCATCCCTCGATCTGCTCGACCCGCCTCCTCGTCGCTTCAATGTGCGGCGCCAGGATCGCTTGCACTTGCGTCTTCGGATTGTCGAACAGACGATACGCCGCTTTCGTGTCCGCCCAGGTCCGACACGCCTCGTTGATCGGCGACCGCGGCGACTTCGCCAACAGTTCCGCCGTCTTGATCAACCGTTTGTCCAAGCGCTCGTCGCCCAACCGGATACCGCTGAACTCATGACGCACCCACTCCGTCGAGGCTATACCCGACCCGACAATACACTGCACCTCAGCGTCCTCGCACACCACATTTCTCGCCGCACGCCCCAACATCGCTCTCCTCAGCGCAACGCGATACATGACAGCAAATCGAAGCTCGTGTGTCCAGCTCCACTTGAAGCGGCATCAAACGGTGCTCAGAGTTGTGGGTAATAGTTGCGGCATGGCAATGTCGCACGTTCTAGCCAGGATGGCCCGGGTAGCTGCTAGCCACAGGCCCGGTATCCAGCCTTGCAGTCACGGCGGTAA
>JAJZZR010000562.1 GCA_021797465.1 Pseudomonadota bacterium
CCCAGCATCGCGCAGGCGATAGAGCACGCGCAGCGCGTTGGGCGAGATGTGAGAGCGGGATATGGTGTGCTGCGCCCGCGGGATGATCCGGGGCACTACTTGGGGCGCATCGGAGTGCGCATCGGGAGAATTCAATTCGGCGCTTTCTGCTTGAGCAATGAATCAGGATACCTATAATACCGCGCTCCTGCAGCCAGGCCGGCCACGCTCCCTTCGTCTAGAGGCCCAGGACATAGCCCTCTCAAGGCTGTAACACGGGTTCGAATCCCGTAGGGAGCGCCAATAATCAATCACTTACGGCACGCCCGCCGGGTGCGGGCCTCCGAATATCCCTGCGAGGACATCCCGGCATACCGCGTGCCGGCGAGCGCACTGTGCTCGGCCACACCGTCCCCGACGGCGCACCTCGAGAATCTGCTCTGGAATCCCGTGATGTCGTCGGGGAGCCCAGCCCGCGCGACACGCTCGGCGAGAGGTGCTCAATCAAACAGCGGCCGGCCGGCGGGCGAGCCGACCGGCGCGGCCCGCCGGGTGCCGCTCGCCCACTCCCGGACAACATCGCGCGCACCGAAGCCCGCACGGCCGTCAACAAGAAGGCACTTCTTGCATTACCATTAGACAGCTTCGCTGTTGGCGGGAGAGGCCCGCGCCGCGGGCACGATGGGCCCGGTCATCGGGCACATTCCAAAAAGCAAGCAGCCAGACCCTGAGCCGAGCTCTCGTCCGCGACGTGCAGGGTCGGGCTGGTGAGGCGGGCACGCCAGCCCCCGCCTCGGTACGAGGAATGAGGAACCGAATGATTCGTGAGCTGGCCAACGGCGAGTGGAAAGGCCACACCACCAGCTCGGCCCCCCAGACGTCCCGTGGCCAACGTCGCGGCCGGACGAGCACCGTGTGCGTGCTCGCACTGCTGCTGTGCTCGGCGATCGCCCTGCGCGTCGCCGAGGCGGCGACGCGCCTGCCGTACACGGTCAAGTGGACATCCACCGGGAAAGGCGCGATCAACTCGACCCTGAAGATGACCTCGCAGCTCGCGGCGCTGCGCACCTCAGCCCCGGTCGGTCCGTTCGGTCTGATCGCCCGCGCGCGCGGCGATGTGAAGCGCTTGCAGACGGTGCTGCACAGCTTCGGCTACTACGACGGCTCGATCACGATCACGATCGACGGCGTGGGCCTCGACAGGGCCGGGCTCGGCAAGGCCCTGAACGCCCTGCCGAAAGGCAAGGCTGCGCATGTGAAGATCACGCCGGTGCTCGGTCCCCTGTTTCACATCGGCCGCATCGACATCGAGGGAACGCTTCCCGCGGGCATGAAACGGACGTTTGGCCTGGCCTCGGGGGCCCCGGCCGTCGCCTCCGATGTGTTGGCGGCGCGCGCGCGGCTGCAGAAGCAATTGCAGGATGCCGGATACGCGCTCGCGACGGTCGCCAAGCCCATCGCCTACGAAGAGCCCGCGCAGCGCCTGCTCAATCTGACTTTTCGCGTGCACAGCGGCCCGCATGTCCGCATCGGATCGATCCGCATCCAGGGACTGCGCCACGTTCGAGAGTCGCTGGCCATGCGGCAGCTCCCGCTGCATCCCGGCGAGCTTTACGATACGGCCAGCATCGAGAAGGCCCGGCAGGCTCTGTTGCGGCTCGGGCTGTTCTCCAGCGTCACGGTCCGGCGGGGTGCTCCCGATCGGCGCCGGCGCGTACCGCTCACGTTTCACGTCAAGGAAAGCAAACGCTTCGCCGTCGGCGTCAGCGCCGCCTACTCGAGCGATCTTGGCGGCAGCAGCGGCGTGAACTGGAGCGACCGCAACGTGTTCGGCGGCGGGCAGCGGCTCAGCGTATCCGCGACGGCTATCGACCTCGGCGGCACGGTCAGTACCGGTATCGGCTACGACGCGAGAGTCGGGTATGCAATCCCGGACTTCCATCGCCGTGATCAGACGCTCGGGTTCTCGGTCACCGCGCTGCGGCAGACGCTGGAGGCCTATACGCAAAACGGCGAGATGGCGCGCACCACACTGACCCGCAGGCTCTCGAGCGACTGGACCGCAACCGCCGGCACCGGCTACGAGCACGAGCGCATCCTCCAACAGGGTCGCAACTACACGTACAACCTGCTGTCGATGCCGCTCTCGGCACACTTCAACTCCACCGATTTGTCCTCGCCGCTGCTTGATCCGACCCACGGTTTCAAGATATCGATCCGAGTCGCCCCGACGCTCTCCTCGGGGGCTTCGGGCCAGCAGTGGTTCGTCATCCTGCAAGGCAGCATCGCGACTTACTTCGACGTACATCGGCTTTTCCCGAGTGATCCCCCCGGACGCACGGTGCTGGCCGCGCGGCTGCTCGCCGGCGTGGCGGAAGGGGCCAGCCAGTTCAGCCTGCCGCCCGATCAACGCTTCTACGCCGGCGGCAGCGGCACGGTGCGCGGCTACGCTTATCAGTCGGTCGGTCCGCAGTTTCCCGACGGTTATCCGCAAGGCGGCACGAGCATGCAGGCGGTCAATCTCGAGCTGCGCCAGCGCATCGGCGCGAGCTGGGGCGCCGTCCTGTTCGCCGATGCCGGCGGTGTCGCCGCCGGCTCGCAAAGCGTATACCGTGTCGGCGTGGGAATGGGTGTGCTCTATTACACGTCCATCGGACCGATCCGGCTCGACTTCGCCGTGCCGACGCGCCCGCTGCGCAATGGCGGCAGTTTCGAGGTCTACATCGGCCTCGGACAGGCATTCTGATGCGCCGGGCATTGCGCATCGCGACATGGGGCGCCTGCGTGGTACTGCTGCTGGCCGTGCTGAGCGTCGCGGCCCTGATCGTCGCCGGCAATACCCGCGCCGGGCGCCATCTGCTCGAGCACGAGACGGCGCAGCTCTCCTCGGGGCGCCTGCGCATCGCGGGCCTCGGCGGCCGATTTCCCTCCCGCATCGATATCGCCAGCGTTCAGTTAAGTGATTCGCGGGGTCCATGGCTGCGCGCCGCGCACGTCTCACTGCGCTGGTCGCCCCTGGCGCTGCTCGCCTGGGATCTGCACGTCGAGCGGTTCGATATCGGCCAGGTCGATGTGCTGCGACGGCCGGTGCGCTCCCGCTCGAGCCGCGCCCGCGGCCCCGCGCATTTTCCGGCCATCGACATCGATCACTTTCGGATCCGCACGCTGCAGCTCGAACCGGCCGCCGCCGGCACCCTGGCGCGCCTGAACGTCCGGGGATCGCTCCATTACCGATCGATGACCGACGCGCGCGCGACCGTGCTCGCGCGGCGCACCAACGGTATGGGCCTGTACACGCTGCGGTTACGGACGGCGCCCGCGGCACTGGACGCCCGCGTCAAGATCGAGGAGCCAGCGGACGGGCCCCTGCAACATTGGCTCAATCTCCCGGGGCTCGGCCCCCTGGCGCTCGAGGCGAGCATCGCAGGGCCACCCCAGGCGGAGACGCTTCGGCTCAGCGCGCATGCGGGCAAACTCGATGCTGACGTCCATGGAACCATCGACCTCGGCCGACGCTCGGCCGATCTGACCTACGCAATCACCTCCGCGGCCATGCAGCCTCGACCGGGCGTGTCCTGGCGGCACATCGCGCTTCATGGCCGTTGGCGCGGACCGCTGGCAACGGTACAGGCAAACGGGACGCTGGATCTCCAGGGCCTGAGGCTCGCGAACGGTTCGCGGCTGGGCAGCCTCACCGCGAACCTGTCCGCCAACGGCCAGGTCCTCACGGTGCACGCCACGGGCCGGCACATAAGACTGCCGGGACCCCACCCGCGGCTGCTGCGAGGCTCGCCGCTGACCCTGGAGGCAACCCTGCAGCTGCATGCGGCGCGCCGTCCGCTGCAGCTCGCGGCAACGGATCGGCTATTCAGCCTGCGGGCGCGGCTGCTCACAGCCGGTACGCGCAGTGCCGCCTTCAATCTGCGGCTGCCGCGACTGTCCCCCCTTGCGGCGCTCTACCACGAGCGCATCCAGGGCACTCTGCGCCTCGTGGGCACGATCGTGCAGCACGGCACGCTCACGCGCCTCGCCGTCCGGGGCACCGGCCGCGTACGCGGCGCCGGCGTTGCCGCCCGAGTGCTCGGTCCCCACACGCGCCTCCGACTGGAGGCGCGCCTGTCGCCAACGAAAGTGCGCGTACGACGCTTCACGCTCTCGGGGCGCGCAATCACCGTGTCCGCGACCGCGACCGCGAAGCGCAACCCGCCGGGCGATGCGGCCGGCGCGCTGCGAGCGGTACATGTCCGCTGGCGGCTCTCCCTGCCCGATCTGGCGTGGGTTTCCCCCGCGGCGGGCGGGTCGCTGGTGCTCACCGGCTCGGCCCAGGGCCCCTTGCACGCGCTGACACTCCTCGCGCGGGCGCATGCGCG
>JAJZZR010000118.1 GCA_021797465.1 Pseudomonadota bacterium
CGAGTGGCACAGCAACCCCGACAAGCTCAGGGGATTGCCGACCGGATTCAGCGATTTCGACAAGATCACCGGCGGGCTGCGTCCGGGTGACCTGCTGATCGTCGCCGGACGGCCCTCGATGGGCAAGACGACACTCGCGGTCAACATGGCCGAGTACGCGGCGGTGCACCGGGGCACGCAGGCGTCGGTGGCGATCTTCAGCATGGAGATGCCCGCCGAGCAGGTCATCACCCGCATGCTCTCTTCGATCGGTGGCGTGCCGCTCGGCAGCCTGCGCAGCGGCCGCATCTCCGACGACGACTGGGTGCGCATCACCAGCGCAACGAATCAGCTGTCGGAAGCCAAGATCTTCATCGATGAGACCCCGGCACTGACACCGACGGAGCTGCGCGCGCGCGCGCGCCGCCTCAAGCGCGAGCACGGGCTGAATCTGATCGTGGTGGACTACCTGCAGCTGATGCAGGTGCCGGGCACCAAGGAGAATCGCGCCACGGAGATCGCCGAGATTTCCCGCGGCCTCAAGGCGCTCGCCAAGGAGCTCGCCATTCCGGTGATCGCGCTTTCGCAGCTCAACCGCGCGGTGGAGCAGCGTGAGAACAAGAAACCTGTCATGTCGGATCTGCGTGAAAGCGGATCGCTCGAGCAGGACGCGGACATGATCCTGCTGATCTACCGCGAGGAGGTGTACGACAGGAACACCACCAAGAAGGGTATGGCGGAGATCGACCTGGTCAAGCACCGCAACGGCGAAATCGGCACCTTCCTGCTGACCTTCCAGGGCCAGTACACGCGCTTCGCCAACTACGCGCCGGACGCGTACGCCGACGGCGTGCTGAGGTGAGCCGGCTGATTCGCGCCGTCATCGACGGTGGCGCGTTGCGACACAACATCGAGGTGATCCGCGCGCGCGCTCCGGGGGCGCGCGTGATGGCGGTGGTCAAGGCCAACGCCTACGGACACGGATTGGAGCAGACCGCGCTGTCGCTGCCCGGCGCCGACAGCTTCGCCGTGGCGCGCCTGGAGGAGGGCGTGCGCCTGCGCGAGCGGGGTATCAGTGCGCCGATCGTGCTGCTCGAGGGGGTGTTCACGGACGAGCAACTGCGCGAGGCGCGCCGTTTCGATCTGGAGCTGGTGGTGCACGATGCGCTGCAAGTCGAGTTGCTCGCGGCCGCCGCGCCCGTCGAGCCGCCGGCGCTGTGGATCAAGATCGATACGGGAATGAACCGCCTGGGCTTTCGTCCCGAGACGTTCCGCGAGGCCCATCAGCGGCTGCGCGCGCTGCGTCCCACCCCGTCCGATATCCGACTGATGACACACCTTGCATGCGCCGACGAGCCCGACGGGGAGATGACCCGCGCGCAGCTGGCGCGCTTCCACGCCGCGACGCGCGGCGTCTCCGGCGACGTCAGCATAGCCAACACCGCCGGCATCTTCGGTTCCGTGCCCGTCGGCGGCGACTGGGTACGGCCGGGGCTTGCGCTCTACGGCGTCTCGCCGTTCGCCCGCGGCACCGGCCGCGAGCTCGGACTGCGGCCGGTGATGAGCCTGGAGAGCGCCGTGATCGCAATCCGCTCGGTGCCGCGCGGGGAAACGGTCGGCTACGGGGCGACCTGGCGGGCCGAGCGTGATTCGCGCATCGCCATTGTGGCCGCCGGCTACGGCGACGGGCTGCCGCGCAATCTGCCCAGCGGAGCGCCGGTGGGGATCGGGGGCCGGATCGCGCCCCTGTGCGGGCGGGTGTCGATGGACATGATCGCGGTGGACGTGAGCGCCGCGGAGCACGCGGCGGTGGGCGTGGGCACGCCGGTGGTGCTCTGGGGCGAGGATCCTGCGGTCGAGACGCTCGCCCGCGCCGCCGGGACGGTTCCCTACGAGCTGCTCTGCGCCGTCAGCCAGCGGGTACCGCTCGAGCTGCGCTGAGCGTCCGGTGGCCGGCGTGAGCGCGGCGCGCGGCTTCAGCCCGTCAGGAAAAACCCCATCTTCACGCCGGCGAGCTGGATCACGTCGTTGTCGCGCAGCAGCGTTGGCTGGGCGCCGATCGCCGTGCCGTTGACGACCGGGAAATGATCCGGCTTGTCGGAGTCGACGTGCACGATGTAGTAGCCGTTGGCCCGGCGGGTGATGGCCGCCACCTGCACACCGGGTCGCCCGAGTGTGGTGAGTGTCTTGGTTAGCTCCAGCTCGCGTCCGGCGAAGGCTCCCGAGAGCACCTGCAGCTTCGCTGGTCTGGGCGTCGGGGCGGCCGGCGTGCCGGCGGGGGCGCTCGCCGGGGCGTCCGCGCGTGCGTGGGTACCGTTGGCCGCTTCGGCCGCCTCGGCGGCCGCGCGCAGCGCCTGCATGGGCCGCGCCGAGGGCTGGATCACCATGGTCTTCTCGAACTCGTCCTGCTGCTCGTCGTCTTCCATGAAGCGCAGCTGATGATGCCCGACGGTGATCACGTCGCCGTGCTGCAGCGCGTGCTTCTTGATCAGCTTGCCGTTGACGTAGGTGCCGTTGGTGCTGTTGAGGTCCTCGAGAAACGAGTCGTTGAGGATATTGATCACCAGCGAATGATGACCGCTGACCGCGGCGTTATCGATGCGGATGTCGTTATCGGGAAGCCGGCCGACCGTGTAACGTTCCTTGTTCATGTTGTATTCGGCCATTACCTGGCCATCGAGGCTCAAGATCAACCTTGCCATATGTTTCTTCCGCCCCCCGCCGTCAGCTGAACCATTTACGGATCTTCTCGAGCATGCCGGTTCGCGCCGGGAACGCGTCCTCGACATGCGCCATCAGCACCGAGATGTTGTCCCGGCCGCCGTTGTCGTTGGCCAACTGAATCAATTGTCTGGCGACATTATCAAGATTAGCACTAAACGTGCTTATCGTTAAATGGATGTCCTCGTCCTCGACCATGTCCGAAAGGCCGTCCGAGCACAGCACGTAGATCTCGCCCTTGTGGACCGGAATCTCCTGGATCTCCACCTCGACGTTCGGCTCGACGCCGAGGGCGCGTGTGACGTAGTTCTTGTTCGCGGCCCGCTGGGCCTCCTCCGCCGAGTACAGCCCCCGGTCGACGAGTTCCTGCAGGAGCGAGTGGTCCATGGTGATGCGCTCGAATTTTTCGCCCTGAACGCGGTACAGGCGCGAGTCGCCGACGTGGGCGATGGTGACCTTATTGTCGAAGAACAGCGCCGCCACCACCGTCGTCCCCATGCCTTCGAACTGCGACTGGGTGTGCGCGGTCTGGTAGATGATCTTGTTGGCCCGGTGGATCGCGTCGCGCAGGATGATGCTGGTGCGCGACAGGCCCGTCTCGGCGTCGCCGGCGCGCAGATTCTCGCGCTGCATGTGCTCGCGCACCATGCTGACGATGGTCTTCACCGCCAGTCCGCTCGCGACTTCGCCGGCCTTGTAGCCGCCCATGCCGTCGGCCAGCACCAACAGGCCGCTGTCCGCATCGCCGGCAATGGTGTCTTCGTTGTGCTCCCGGACCTTGCCGGTGTCGGTCAGCCCGACGACGCGCAGCTTGTTCTTCAGACCCATGCGGCGCCCTCAGACGCCTCGTAGCGCATTGATGTTTTCGACGAGCATAGTCAACCGATCCGCGATCCGGGCGGGCATAAGCTAGCATTGCCCGGGTTTGAGTCCGAGTGCAGGGTCACAGATTCTCCGCTGCGGCGGATTCGGCCCGCAGGTTGCGCACGAACCGTCACTTTGATGATTTGACTTTCGCTTGGCGGCCTGTATATTTGTACACGGGCGATTTCGCGAGCTGGATGCCCGGGCGCGCCCGCCCGCGTGAAGGTGCGGCCTCACGCGTATCTCTCGAGCGTCTCATCCGAACAGGAACTCCCGGCTTCGGGCGGGAGGCGGCCTCACACCAAGCCGGACCGCACCCCCCCGCGCCAGCGGCGCATCCTAGCACCTGACCGCGGAGCCAGCGTATCCATGTCACGGACCAGCACCCTCTATGTTTGCAGCGCCTGCGGCGGGCAGAGCCTGAAATGGCAGGGCAGCTGCCCCGTGTGCGGCGAGTGGAACGTGCTCGAGCCGCAGCGGACATCCCGAGCGCCGCAGCGGCGCTCGGCGGCGGCCGAGCCGCTGTCTCCGCAGGCCGCCGCGGAGGATCTGCGCCGCCTGTCCAGCGGGCTCGAGGAGCTCGATCGGGTGTTGGGCGGGGGCGTGGTGCCGGGATCGGTGACGCTGCTCGGGGGCGATCCGGGCATCGGCAAGTCGACGCTCCTGCTGCAGGTGGCGGCGCAGGTCGCCGCCGGCGCGCCCGTGCTGTATGCCAGCGGCGAGGAGTCGGCCGCGCAGGTCGCGCTGCGCGCGCGGCGGCTGGGGCTGTCCGCGCCCT